>JAIPDA010000065.1 GCA_021737905.1 Rhodoferax sp. | reverse complement strand
CACCATCGGGTTTTCTGTGGGTGCTGAAGGTCTGGCGGTGAGTGCGCCCAAATGGGTGCTGCTCAACGAAATTGACCGTGCGGTCCAGGAAAAAGCCGGCTGGATTGTGAAAAAACTGCAGGAAACCCGGGAGCGCCACAAACGCCTGGAGGCCGTACGCATTGACTGGAAAGACGGCGCCAGCCTGCCCTTTATGGGTGGCGTGCTCACGGTTGTGCTCGACCCCCGGCAATCGGTGTCCGCCATGATGGTGCAGCCCGTCCGCGCCGTAGTCGATGCCGTTCATGCCGCTAAGGGCTTGCCGCCAACTGATGAGCACAACACGCTGTGTCTGGGGCTGGCGCATAACGCAACAGCCACGCAAATCCGCGACGCCGCCCAGGCCTGGTTGATGCGCTACGCCAGGCAGCTGTTTGAGCATCGCCTGAACCACTTTGCGCCAGAGCTCGGCGTTCAGTGGCGTCGCCTCAGCTTGAGCAGCGCCGGCACGCGCTGGGGCAGCGCCAGCGCCGACGGCTCTATCCGTTTGAATTGGCGACTCATTCACTTCAAGTTATCGGTCATTGACTATGTGGTGGTACACGAGCTCAGCCACTTGCGCGTGATGGACCACAGCCCGCGCTTTTGGGACACGGTACGCCATGTTGTGCCCGACTATGCCGAGCTGCGTTCCCAGCTCAAAGACGAAATGGTGCCCAAATGGTGAGTGGTGCACTGCGCGTGCTGGTCGTTGAAGACGACGAGCTCATGCTCGAGCTCTACCGTTGCCAGTTTGACATCTGGGCACTGCCGGTGGCTTGCAGCTGGATGAGCTCTGCCGCCGACGTCTTGCAAGGCATTGACCAGCTGCGTCCGGACCTGTTGATCACCGACTTATCGATGCCCGGCATGGACGGCCAGCAGATGCTGCGCGAAATCGAAAGCCGGCCGCTGCACGCCGCCATGCAAATTGTTGTGGTCAGCGGTTTGCTGCCGGAGCAGATCAGTGCCCAGGGGGGGCTTTCTGCGCGCATGGAGGTTTTGAAAAAGCCGGTTGACTTTGCCTGGCTCAAGCGCCGCGTGGCTGATTTGGTGCTGGCCCGTCAGGGCTAAGCCAGGTGTCTTGCCCCAACAGCTTGCGTATCACCATGGCCACGACTTACACCATCAGCGACCTTGCCAAAGAGTTTGACCTGACCACCCGGGCCATGCGCTTTTACGAAGACATGGGCCTGCTGCAACCCCAGCGCGAAGGCCCCGGCGGGCGCAACCGGGTTTACAGTGCCCGCGACCGCACCCGGCTCAAGCTGACTTTGCGCGCCAAGCGCCTGGGCCTGTCGCTGACAGAGGCCAAGGACATCATTGACTCTTACGATAGCCCGCGCGACACCGTGCCGCAGTTGCAAAAATTTCTGACCGTGCTGGCAGGTCATCGCCAACAACTCGAAAGCCAGATGACCGACCTGCAAGCTAACCTTGAGGAGCTCAAGGCGCATGAAAAAGAAACCCGCGCCCTGCTCAACAAGGCCAGCCGCAAGCCTGTGAAAAAACAAAGTCGTCCATAATTGACGTTAACGTCAACGCTGCACTTTTACCTGTAATTCAACATGTCCCAAACCCAAGCCCCGTTGGCCAGTCAAGACGCCGAGGCGCTCTTAGCCAGAGTACAGGCCAGCTTTGTGCGCCAGGGGCTGATGCAGCAGCTGGGTGCGCGACTCGTGCGTGTCGAGCCCGGCCTGTGTGAAGTGGCGCTGCCTTACTCAGACCGCGTGACCCAGCAACAAGGCGGCTTTCATGGCGGCGCCATGGGCGCGCTGGCCGACATTGCCGGCGGTTATGCCGGTCTGACTGTGTTGCCCGCCGGCATGGAAGTGACCACGGTCGAATACAAGGTCAACTTTTTGGCCGCCTTTCGGGATGGCGAGTTGCGCGCCACCGGCCGCGTGCTCAAGGGTGGCAAACGCATCATCGTCACCATGGCCGAAGTCCGGCACGTGGCGGCCGACGGCAAGGTCAGCGACTGCGCCGTGATGCAGCAAACCCTGGTGCCGGTGGCGCAGACCTACTGAGCGCAAAGCCCTCCGAATCGCTGCAGACCCATCGCAAGGAAAATTTCATGAACAATCTGCCCGGCCTGGACTTTCAACTCGGCGAAGACGTCGATGCCCTTCGCGACGCGGTGCGCGAATTTGCGCAAGCCGAGATCGCACCGCGCGCCGCTGAGATCGACAAGCACGACCAGTTCCCCATGGACTTGTGGCAAAAAATGGGCAGTCTGGGCGTGCTTGGCATCACTGTGGGTGAGGAATGCGGCGGCGCCAACATGGGCTACCTGGCGCACATGGTTGCCATGGAAGAAATCTCGCGCGCCAGCGCCAGCGTGGGCTTGAGTTACGGCGCGCACAGCAATTTGTGCGTCAACCAGATCAAACGAAACGGTTCGCCCGAGCAGCGCAGCAAGTACCTGCCCAAGCTCATCAGCGGCGAACACGTGGGCGCCCTGGCCATGAGCGAGCCCGGTGCGGGCAGCGACGTACTAAGCATGAAACTGCGCGCTGAAGACAAGGGCGGCTACTACCTGCTCAACGGCAGCAAGATGTGGATCACCACCGGCCCTGACGCCGACACGCTGGTGGTCTATGCCAAGAGCGAGCCCGAGCTGGGTGCGCGCGGCGTGACGGCCTTTCTGATTGAAAAAAGCATGAAGGGTTTTTCGGTGGCGCAAAAGCTCGACAAGCTCGGCATGCGCGGCAGCCACACGGGCGAGCTGGTATTCAATAACGTCGAGGTGCCGTTAGCGAATGTGCTTGGCGGCCTGAACCAGGGCGCCAAGGTGCTGATGAGCGGGCTGGACTACGAGCGCGCGGTGTTGTCCGGCGGGCCGCTGGGCATCATGCAGGCGGTGATGGACAACGTCGTTCCCTACATCCATGAGCGCAAGCAGTTCGGCCAAAGCATTGGCGAGTTTCAGCTCATTCAGGGCAAGGTCGCTGACATGTACACCGTGCTCCAAGCCGGACGCTCGTTTGCCTACACGGTGGCTAAAAACCTCGATGCCCTGGGCGCCGAACATGTGCGCCGCGTGCGCAAAGACTGCGCCAGCGTGATCTTGTGGACCGCCGAAAAAGCCACCTGGATGGCCGGCGAAGGTGTGCAGATTTTCGGCGGCAACGGCTACATCAACGACTACCCGCTGGGCCGTTTGTGGCGCGACGCCAAGCTCTACGAGATTGGCGCGGGCACCAGCGAAATCCGCCGCATGCTCATCGGCCGCGAGCTGTTTGCAGAAACCATGTAGCGCTTTGGGCGCTCACAAAAAAATAATCTTATGACGACCTCAATCAGCGACCTCTTTGCCCATAACCGCGCCTGGGCAGCGCAAATGGAGGCCGAGCGCCCCGACTTTTTTACCAGCCTGGTGCAGCAGCAAACGCCCAAGTACATGTGGATAGGCTGCTCTGACAGCCGCGTGCCGGCCAACCAGATCACGGGGCTGGAGCCCGGCGAGGTCTTCGTTCACCGCAACGTGGCCAACGTGGTGGTGCACTCAGACCTCAATGCCTTGTCAACCATTCAGTTTGCTGTTGAGCGTTTGAAGGTCGAGCATGTCATGGTGGTCGGTCACTACGGTTGCTCGGGCGTGCGCGCGGCGCTGGAAGGCGCGCGCATCGGCCTGGCAGACAACTGGCTGCGGCATATTCAAGACGTGCGCGACTTGCACCGCGACTTGCTTGAGGGCATTGCTGAAGAGCGGCGCTGCGACGCTCTGGTCGAGCTCAACGCCATCGAGCAAGTGGTCAACGTCGCCCAAAGCACGGTCTTGCAAGACGCCTGGCTGCGCGGTCAGGTGGTCGCCTTGCATGGCTGGGTGTACGGCATTCACGACGGCTTGCTCAAAGACATGGGCATCACCGTCACCGGCAACGACAGCCTGGAAGCGGTCTACAAGGCGGCTATTCAAGGCGTGGGGCAGGCCAAGCGGCTCTGAACAAGCAGATTATTTATTTGAGGGAGTTTTTATGTCTGAATCCATCGTCATCCTAGGCGCTGCGCGCACCCCCATGGGCGGCTTTCAGGGCGACTTCGCCAGCCTGGCTGCGCACGACCTGGGTGGCGCCGCCATCCGTGCCGCTGTTGAGCGCGCCGGTGTAGCGGCCGACAAAATTGACGAAGTGCTGTTTGGTAATTGCCTGATGGCCGGCCAGGGTCAGGCGCCCGCGCGTCAGGCCGGCTTCAAGGGTGGCTTGCCGGCCAGCACCGGCGCGGTCACGCTGTCCAAAATGTGCGGCTCGGGCATGGAGGCCACCCTACTGGCGCATGACCAGTTGGTGGCGGGCAGCCGTGACCTGATGGTTGCTGGCGGCATGGAGAGCATGACCAACGCACCGCATCTGCTGCCCAAAGGCCGCAGCGGCATCCGCATCGGCCACGACCGCATTTATGACCACATGATGCTCGACGGCCTGGAAGACGCTTACGAGCCGGGCCGCGCCATGGGCACCTTTGGTGAGCAGTGCGCTGACAAATACCAGTTCACCCGCGAAGCGCAAGACGCCTTTGCGATTGCCAGCGTAAAGCGCGCCAAGGCCGCTACAGATTCTGGCGCCTTCAAGGCAGAGATCACGCCGGTCACCGTCAAGACGCGCAGCGGCGAAGTTGTAGTGGCCATCGACGAAGGCCCGGGCAAGGTCAAGCTCGACAAAATCAGCAGCCTCAAACCGGCCTTCAAAAAAGACGGCACCATCACCGCCGCCTCCAGCTCGTCCATCAACGACGGCGCCGCCGCCCTGGTGCTGGCGCGCGCATCGACCGCCAAAGCGCTGGGCGCCAAGCCGATGGCCCGCATCGTCGGCCACGCCACCTTTGCTCAGGCGCCCGAGTGGTTCACCACCGCCCCGGTGGGCGCAGTGCAAAAGCTGCTCAAGAACATAGACTGGAGCGTCAAAGACGTGGACCTGTGGGAAGTCAACGAAGCCTTTGCCGTGGTGCCCATGGCCGCCATGAAAGAGCTGGGTATCAGCCACGACATCGTCAACGTCAACGGCGGCGCTTGCGCGCTGGGCCACCCGATAGGCGCCAGCGGTGCGCGCATCATCGTCACGCTGCTGTACGCGCTCAAGGCGCGGGGTCTGAAAAAAGGCGTGGCGACCTTGTGCATAGGCGGCGGCGAAGGCACGGCCCTCGCTGTAGAACTTATCTAATCCACCGCCCTCAGGCCGCATGCCGCGCTAGCTTGCCTTAGGGGAAGCTAGTGACTAGCCATTGCGGCCGTGTCATTAAACTAAAGATTGCGGCCAAAACAGGCTTGCGGCTTTCCCGGCACAAGTTATAGTACTTTTATACTAAATTTATCCAGGCTGATCCAGCAAGCGGGTGGACTGCAGCGAAGGAGTGCACGGCTTTATGGAAAAGTTAGATCTGACTATTTGCACTGCAAATGGGTCTGCGAGCTATGGCGCTAGCGGGCTGCAGCAATTTTCGATTGCGGATGTATCAACCTAGTTTATGCGCTAAACATTACGTTAGAGGTATTCATGTCGAACCGATATCACTACACCGTTGAAAAACTCACAGGTGCAATCGATTGCTTGGCAACACATCCTGGAGATGTTAGGGAAAGGCTCACTTGTGCACACCTTGGGTTTCACACTCTCACAGAGAATGATTTCCCGCCCGAACTGCAAGCTGATTGGCGTTGGGTAATGCAAGAACTAACCAAGTACGGACCGCTCCTAAATCATAAACACGAGGTTTGGTTTGGAAGTGTTGAGAACACCATGAAAAAAGTTCGTAAGGCTACCGGTTCAAAAATTGCCAAGAAAATCTATGAACTTTATTGGACAGTCAGTGAAAACCAGCCATACCGCTAACATGGAGCTCGACCCACAATTTACTTTCGCAGCTCTTTAGCAGTTACTCGAATGAAAAATCTCACAACCGCGCGTTTTGCTGCAGTCTTTTTCGCTCTGGCTTCGTCATCATGCGTTTTTGCACAAACACTTGAGAAGGCCTATGTACTTGCTGAGCCGCTGCAGTACGCAAAGCAAGGTCAGTTTCGCGGCTGTGGCGTGAACCTCAAGTTGCTTCAGGACAGCCAAGCCACCAGCCGTGACTACGCAACAGTCTCGGTGAACTTTTTTATCGAAAGTCCGGGCGTGGCTCTTGTCAAGACCTCCCTGAGCAAGGCAACAATCGGCCCGGCCTCAGCCACCAAACCTCAGTCACTTGTCTCAAGCTGGGTTCGAATAAAGGGGACCGACCAGAAGCAGAAATAACTTTAGTTGGTCGTCCAAGAACGACGACTCGCAAGCGGACTGCTGCTTGACTTCGACCTTAAGCCCTTATTTTTGCTATCACTTTATGCTTGCGTACGCTTTCATTTATTGCTAGCATTACCCTGTGAACACGAAACACCGCAAAACACTGCGGGCTGTCTTTACGAAGCCCACATCGCCGTCGATTGTGTTCAGCGATATCGAAGCGCTACTGGTAGCACTCGGTGGTCAAGTGCATGAGCGGGAAGGCTCACGCGTCAAGATAAGCATCAAGGGTGAGCAGTGGCGCTGCCATCGCCCTCACCCAGGCAAAGAGGCCAAACGCTACCAGGTAGAGGAAATCCGGGAGTTGCTTGAACGAATCGGAGAACAGCCATGAACACCATGAACCACAAAGGCTATACAGCTCGCATTGAGTTCGACGAGCGCGACAACATCTTTGTTGGCCGCGTTCTGGGTCTGCGCAGCATCATCAGCTTTCATGGAGAAACAGTCAGCGATCTTCGCCATGAGTTCGAAGTGGCAATCGAGGACTTCCTGAACGATTGCAAAGAGCAGGGGGTCAAGCCAGAAAAGCCTGCTTCAGGCAAATTAATGCTCCGTGTCTCCCCTGAAATTCATGGTGCAGCTTTGGTGGCCGCACAAGCTTCAGGAAAAAGCCTCAATCAATGGGCGACTGAAGTGCTTCAGTCGGCCGCTCATGCGTAAGGTTGGCCCGGCGCGCATGCGCCGCGGTTCAATTTGTCACCAGGAGTTCAAGATGCCAACGATTGATATCAAAGAAAAAGAAATTCTCACCGCCTTCGAAAAGGGGCAGCTCAAGTCGGTTGCAACCAAAAGTGAGTTGGCCAAGTTCAAGGCGGCAGCCTGTGCCCCGGCCATCAAACATCAGCGTGTCAACATCGAGCTCTCAGAGCAGCCTTCCAGCATCAAGTCACGCAGTTCATCTGCTGCAAAGCGTGGCAGTGCCTGACTGTGTGCCCACAGAGTCAAAATCCAAGAAGCCTTTTCCCCTTTTAATTAGGAGCCCCATGCCCATCACCAAAGGATTTCGCCAGCTGGTCGACGAAGCCATGGCCGAGGTCACCACCCTCAGCGTGGCGCAGGTGCAGGCGCGCATGGGCAGTGCTGACTTGCAGATTGTCGACATCCGTGACCCGCGCGAACTCGAGCGTGGCGGCACCGTGCCCGGCGCTTTGCTGGCGCCGCGCGGCATGTTGGAGTTTTGGGTGGACCCGGCTTCGCCTTATTTCAAACCGGTGTTTGGCGACGAAAGCCGTCAGTTCGTGCTGTTTTGTGGCGCCGGCTGGCGCAGTGCGCTGGCGGCCAAGGCGCTGCAAGACATGGGCATGACCAATGTGGCGCACATCGACGGTGGCTTTGCCGACTGGTGCGCCCATGGTGCGCCGGTGCAAACCCTGGAAGAACACAAGGCCGCCAGCCGGCCGGCCGGCAAGGCCTGAGCCGCGTGGCCTTGGCCGCAAACGCAGCTTGTCCCTGCGGCCGTGAGGCCAAGCCCGGCCAGCCGCGCCAACTGGCCGACTGCTGCGGCCCTTACCTTCACGACTTTGAACAACGGCCCGCGCCGGACGCACCCAGCCTGATGCGCTCGCGCTACAGCGCCTTTGTGCTGGAGCGCGCCGACTACCTGCTGGCCACCTGGCACGCCCGCACACGGCCGGCCACGCTGAGCTTTGAGCCTGATGTCCGTTGGCTCGGGTTGGAAGTGCGCGCTCACGTAAGCGCCGGGCCGGCAGCAGCTGAAGTCGAGTTTGTGGCGCGCATGCGCGTAGCCGGCAAGGCGGTGCGCCTGCATGAGCGCAGCCGCTTTGTGCTGGAGGCCGGGCGCTGGTTTTATGTCGATGGCGATCAACTCTGAGCATTGCGCCACCCGGGCAGCCGGCGCAAGCCTTGCCTTTATCATCAGGTCATGAAATACCAAGCGGTTTTATTTGATTGCGATGGCGTGCTGGTTGACAGCGAAACCATCACCAACGGGGTCTTGCGCGACATGCTCGCAGAGTCCGGCTGGCAGCTGACACTGGCCCAATGCATGGCGCATTTTGTGGGTAAGGCGGTGCATGACGAGCGCAAATTGATCGAATCGCACACCGGCCAGCCCCTGACCGAGGCCTGGATGGCCAGCTTTCGCGAGCGTCGCAACCAGGGCTTGGTCAGCAGTTTGCAGCCGATTGACAACGCCCTGGCCGCCGTTAAGCAAATACATACCAAGTACGCCGGCCGGATTGCCTGCGCATCCGGCGCAGACCGTTTCAAGGTGGAGTTGCAGCTGAAAAAATGCGGGTTCATGCCTTACTTTGAAGGCTTTATCTTCAGCGGCCATGAAATGCCGCGCACCAAGCCGGCCCCCGACGTTTACCTGGCTGCGGCGGCGGCCCTGGGGGTGGCGCCGCAGCACTGCGCAGTGGTCGAAGACACGGTCACCGGCGTCATGGCCGGCTTGGCCGCGGGTGCAACGGTCTATGGCTACAGCCCCTCCTCAGCCGGCCACGACGCCCCCCAAGCCTTGCTGGCGGCGGGTGCACAGCGGGTTTTCACTGACATGGACGCCCTGGCCGGCCTTCTTTAAGGCTTCTTCACGAAATCCCTCACTGGTGATAAGCTGTAATGCTGCACTGTTTTTAACCTTAACTAAAGAGAGCCTTATGCCCGGACTTCTACCCAATGTCGACCCTGACGGCCTGCTCGAATTTTCGGTGGTCTACACCGACCGGTCCCTCAACCACATGTCCAAGAGCTTTCAGGGCGTGATGACGGACATTTCCGGCATGCTCAAGGAAGTCTATGGCGCGCATTCCGCCGTGCTGGTGCCCGGCAGCGGCACCTACGGCATGGAATCGGTGGCCCGCCAGTTTGCCGGCGGCAAACACGTGATGGTCATACGCAATGGCTGGTTCAGCTACCGCTGGACGCAGATTTTTGACATGGGCCAGATCCCCGCCACGCACACCGTGATCAAGGCGCGCCAGACTGCCGCCGAAGCGCAAGCCCCCTGGGCACCGGCACCGATTGCCGAAGTGCAGGCCGCCATTGCCAAAGAAAAGCCGGCGGTGGTGTTCGCGCCGCACGTTGAAACCTCTGCCGGCATGATCCTGCCCGACAACTACCTGCGTGCTGTGGCCGATGCCGTGCACGCGGTGGGCGGCTTGTTTGTGCTGGACTGCATTGCCTCCGGCGCCATGTGGGTGGACATGAAAGCCACGGGCGTTGATGTGCTGGTCTCTGCGCCGCAAAAAGGCTGGAGCAGCTCACCTTGCTGCGCCATGGTCATGCTCAGCGAGCGGGCCCGCGCTGCCATCGAAGGCACCACCAGCTCCAGCTTTTCCTGCGACCTCAAAAAGTGGCTGCAGATCATGGAAACCTACGAAAAAGGCGGCCACGCTTACCACGCCACATTGCCGACAGACGCCCTGACGCGTTTGTGCAGCGTCATGAAAGAAACACAGGCCTACGGCTTTGCCAAGGTCAAGGCCGAGCAGGAGCTGCTGGGCAAAAAAGTACGCACGCTGTTTGAAGACCGCGGCTTGCGCAGTGTGGCTGCCGAAGGCTTCAAGGCGCCGGGCGTGGTGGTCAGCTACACCACCGACCAGGAGATCCACACAGGCAAGAAGTTCCTGGAGCAAGGCCTGCAGACGGCCGCTGGTGTGCCGCTGCAATGCGATGAGCGGCCGGACTTCAAGACCTTCCGTATCGGCCTCTTTGGCTTGGACAAGTGGCACCATGTCGACCACACCGTGGCCAACCTGGCCGGCGCTTTAGACCGTGTCGGCTTGACTGAAAACGTAGCCGAAGCCGTCGCCGGCTGACACTTCGATCCGCGCTGGCAGCGCTTTGACTGGCAGCGCCTTCTTTCTTACAAAGAGTGACTTCCATGAAATGTGCACTGGTGGGTTCCCGTTTTTTTGCGGCTTCAGTTTTTGAGGCGCTGCGTCACGAAGAGGGCATAGAGTTCATCGGCATCGTGGCGCCGGCTGAGGACGATCGTCTGGCCGTGGCTGCACGCGCTGCCGGCATTGCCTTGCACGTGCTGGAGAACCCCAAAATTGTCCCCGGCCACGCGATTCCCGAGGGCACGGACCTGATCATTGCCGCCCACACCCATGCCCGCGTCAGTGACGAGGCGCTGGCGCGTTCTCGCCTGGGCGGCGTTGGCTACCACCCTTCGCTGTTACCCCGACACCGCGGCATTGCAGCGGTGGAGTGGACCATTCTTGAAGGCGACGCGATTGCCGGCGGCTCGGTCTACCACCTGGCCGACGGTTGGGACGCCGGTGGCATTGCCGCGCAGGACTGGTGCTTTGTCAAAAAAGGTGAGAACGCACGCGAGTTGTGGGAGCGCGCGCTGGCACCCATGGGCATCAAGCTCTTGCGCCAAGTGGTGCACGGTGCGCGCCAGACCGGCAAGGTGCCGGCCAACGTGCAAGACCCGGCCTTTGCCACCCGGGCACCGATGATCCGCAAGGCTGTGGTGCTGCCCGGTGAGGCCGCGCCCACCAGTACATCGCTGGTGGTGTCCATCGTCGGCACCGACCGCCCGGGCATCGTCAATTCACTGGCTGATCGTGCGCAGCGCTTCGGCGCCAACTGGGCCGCCAGCCGCATGACCCGCCTGGCCGGTGAATTTGCCGGCA
>JAIPDA010000064.1 GCA_021737905.1 Rhodoferax sp. | reverse complement strand
GGGCGCTGGCCGTCCAGGGTGATGGGCAGCAGCACCGCCTGGCCGGGCCGGCCGTCAGGCAGTGTGATGGGTGCCAGGCCGCCGGTCGCCAGCAGGTGCGGGTCTTGCAGCAGGGCTTCGGGCCGGGTGATGGGCGCAAAGGGCAGCGCGTTTGTCTCAAAGATGGCGGAGAGTTCGGCCGCGCTGTAGGCCGCCATGCGCTCGCGCAGCAGCGGCATCATCCAGGCGCGGGCGCGCACGCGGTCGTTGTTGGTTTTCAGGCGTTCGTCGGCTTGCAGGTCGGCCAGGCCGAAGACCTTGCAAAACACCGCCCAGGCGCTGTCGCTGACCACCGCCAGAAAAATCTGCTCGCCGTCTTTCACCTCAAACACGTCGTACACCGCCCAAGCCGAGATGCGCGCCGGCATGGGCGCGGCGGCCTGGCCGGTCACGGCGAACTGCATCATGTGCTGGGCCACCAGAAAGACATTGTTTTCAAACAGCGCGCTTTGAATCTCCTGGCCGCGGCCGGTGCCATGCGTTGGATGGTCGCGCTGGGCCAGCGCCGCCATGGCGCCGATGGCGCCGAACATGCCGCCCATGATGTCGTTGACGCTGGTGCCGGCGCGCAGCGGGTCGCCGGGCCGTCCGGTCATGTAAGCCAGGCCGCCCATCATCTGCACCACCTCGTCGAGTGCGGTGCGGTGCTCGTAGGGGCCGGGCAAAAAGCCTTTGTGGCTGACGTAAATCAAGCGCGGGTTCAGCGCCTTCAGGCTGGCGTAGTCCAGCCCGAGTTTGGCCATGGTGCCGGGCTTGAAGTTCTCGCTGACGATGTCGGCAGTGGCAATCAAGCGCAGCACGGCCTCCAGGCCTTCGGGCGTTTGCAGGTCCAGCGCCAGGCTTTTTTTGTTGCGGTTGAACATCGGGAAAAAGCCCGCGCCCGAGCCGATGAGCTGGCGCGTCGCATCACCTTCGCGGCCGTGGCCGATGGGTTCGACCTTGATGACTTCGGCACCCAGGTCGGCCAGCACCATGCCGCAGGTCGGGCCCATCACCATGTGCGTGAACTCGACCACGCGCAGGCCTTCGTAGGGCAGGCGCTGGGGTTGTGAAAGTGTCATAGTCAAGTTGCCAATGTCCCCGGGTTTATCGCTCGCCCAACAGCGGCGAGCGGCCAATTTTGGCGGTAGCGGTTTCCAGCTTGGGCGGCGCCGAAAACCCGTCAAATGCATCCCCCGCAGCCCACTCGCCCACGGCGTAAGTGCGTTGGTCTCGCAGTCCTTGCACGCCCTCGCTCCAGGCCAGCAGCATGCGCTTACCGATGTCGGCAAAGCCGGGGTGTTGCGCCATGGCCTGGCGCACCTGCGGCGCCACGTCGGCCACGGCGTCGCTGATGGCTTGCACCATGAGTGCTTGTTCTTTGGGCTGGATGCCCAAGGTGGCGGCAATGAAACGCGGCAGGTTTTTGCCCGGTGTCCAGGTTTTTTTACCCATGAATTCGATGGCTGGCGGGTTGTGCTGGTAGCCCGCGTAAACGCTGGTGGTCAGTACGTCATAGGCAGGCGCCAGATGCACATCGGCACGTGTGGTGTAGCGCAAGGCGATGTTTTTGGCGTGGCCATCGGCATTGCGCAGGGCGTAACTCAGCAGCAAGTGGGTGGCCAGCAGGCGGTTGGTTTGCAGCCGTTGCTGCCCCGGCACGTGGTCGCGCACGGCGCGGGCAATGCGCTCCCAGGTGGTGTCGTATTTGGCGGCGGGGCGCAGGCCCAGCAGGCTGCAAAAGTCTTCCATGCCCCAGTGGGGCTGGCCGTGTTCATCCACGTCAAAGCGGTGCACCACCAGCGCCTGGCCGTCGTCCGACACTTCGGTGCGGGCAGTCGGCATGACGCGGCTTGCCACTTGCATGCACAGGTGTTCGTTGAGCGCCATAAAGGGCAGCTTGGCGCTGGCGCCTTTGATGATGTGGCGCCGGGTGATGAGGCTGGCTTTTTTGTGGACAGCCAAAGCGTCGGCGGTATCGGGCTCCTGCTGTGCATCGAGAAACTTGGGCACCACGCCCGAGACGCCGCTGGTGGCGTGTGCGCGCACCAGGGCGGCAAAGGCGGCCTCGGAGTTGTCGCCCTTGAGCAGAGCGGCCACTTCGATGGGCTGGGCGGGTGCGTCCAGTGCAGCGCCCACGGCGGCCACCTGCACGCGGCCCACCATGTTGCGGCCGATGACGGAAAGCAAGGCAATGGGGCTGGCGCCCACGTGTGGGCCAAACTGCTCTTGCAGCACTTGCAACAGGTAACCCTCGGGCAGGTTCATTTGCAGCACGGGGGGGAGTTGGTCGTCCCACACATAGCTTTCCAGCCGCACGGGCATGGTGAGCGAGACCAAGGCGTCTGGCGACACACCCGGCAGGTAGCTGAGCACGCTTTTGAAGTCGCCCGCTTGTTCGAGCGTGGCGACTTGTTGGCCCAGCACGTAGACGCCGAGCTGCATCAGACGACGCTCCCCGCACCGGGTTTTGCGGCACTGCCCGGCAGGCTGGCGGCAGAGCGCTCTTGGCGCAGGCTGTCGAGGTTGCCCGCACGGCCTGTTGCGCTGACGCTCAACTCTGCGTCCAGCACGGCCAGTACCGCCAGGAGTTTGCGTGTGCCGAACTCGGCGCTGCGCCCACGCTCAAAGCGCGAGAGCGATTCGGCTGCGACCCCGGCGAGCGCAGCCACATCAGCCTGCTTGAGGCCTAAGGATTTGCGCCGCTGGGCGACGGCAAGACCGAGTTCCGGAAGGGTTTGCAATTGATTTTTGCGTCAAGTTTTAAGGTATTTAAGCCTAACTTGATAATTTAGTCAAGATTCAAGTCGGCGAATACTGGTGTTTAGGGCGCAGTTGGCGTCCAACCATGGGGCAGACCGGCCTCGGGCGTCATGCCGTACAGCGGCTCGCCGGGCAGGCCGGCTTGCAGCGGCGCGCGTGCGGCGATCAGCCGGGTCAGGTCAATGCCGGTGGCGATGCCCATGGCTTCGAACATGAACACCAGGTCTTCGGTGACCACGTTGCCCGAGGCACCCGGCGCATAAGGGCAGCCGCCCAGCCCGGCCAACGATGCGTCAAAGGTGCGCACGCCCGCCTCGTAGGCGGCCAGGCAGTTGGCCAGGCCCAGGCCGCGCGTGTTGTGCATGTGGGCCGCGCCGGCTTGGTGGCCGATCTCGGCGCGCAGCCGCGTGAACAGCCGGCTCACCTGCGCCGGGTTGGCGTGGCCCGTGGTGTCAGACAGGCCCACGTCGTCAGCCCCGGCGCCTGCGCATTGCACGGCCAGGCGGATCACCTCGTCCTCCGGCACCGCGCCTTGCAAGTTGCAGCCGAAGGCGGTGGAAATGGCCGCCTCCAGGCCGACTTGCGGCGCGACGCGGCGGCGCAGCGCATCAATCAGCCGCACTTCCTCGACCATCGCTTGCGGGCTTTTGCGCACATTGGCCATGCAGTGCGCGGGGCTGGCTGACACCGGCACCGTGATTTTGTGCACGCCGGCCGCCAGTGCCGCCTGGGCACCGCGCAGGTTGGGCACCAGCGCCAGCACCGTCAGGCCGGGCAGCGTGAGCGCATGCGCCACCACTTCAGCGGTGTCGGCCAGTTGCGGCAGCAGGCGCGCCGGCACAAAAGAGCCGACCTCGATCTCGCGCAGGCCGGCGGCGTGCAGCGCGCTGATCCAGCGCAGCTTGTCGGCGGTGGGCATGGTCGCTTTGACGGATTGAAGGCCGTCGCGTGGGCCGACTTCAGAGATGAGGATGGTGGTCGTGTTCATCGCTGTGCTTCCCACGGGTTGACCCACTTCAGTCCCGCAGCCTCGAAGGGGCTGATGTCGCGCGTTGCCACCATGAGGCCGCAGGCGCTGGCGGTGGCGGCAATGTAGCCGTCGGCCTTGCCAATCGCCTTGCCCGTTAACCGCGCGCCCGCCATCAAGTCGGCATAGGCCCTCGACGCGGCAAGGTCGAAGGGCAGTACTCGGCCTGTGAACGCCGGCAAAACTTCTTTTTCTAAGCGCTCTTGGTAGATGCTGCGGCGCTGGCCTTCGGGCATGACGGCCACGCCAAAGCGCAGCTCTGCCACCGTGACGGAGGACAGATAGAGCGTTTCAACGGCCTGCGCATCCATCCAGGCCAACACGTCGGGGTTCGGCTCGGCTTTCCACAACTCGGAAATGACGTTGGTGTCGATGAGGATCATTCGAAGCTCATAGGCTTGGCCGGGGTCTTGTCGCGGAGATTGAAGTGCTCTGCCTCGGCGTCGGTCAGACCGCCGGCTTCGCGGGCGATGGACGCCAGCAGGGAGCCGAGCTTGACGCGCTCGGCCGGGAATGCTGCCTTTTCCAGGATGTCGCGGATTTCGGCCTCGGTGCTGCGGCCGTGATCGGCCGCCCGCATGCGAAGCGCGCGGTGCACCGCGTCGGGCAAATTTCTGACGGTGAGGACTGCCATGACTTCATCTCCTAAAAAATACGTCAATGACAGCACTATATAGAAAACGACGTCGTTTGGCGACTCCTCGGAAATTTGGTTAATTACAGCAAAAAAGTCACAGATAAACCTACTTTACGGCTATTAATCTTCAGTCAGGTATCCAATAAAGTCTTGGTATGGATAAAAACGCTCTTAATACTGCCCGCGCGCCCCAACTTCCGGGTGCCGTGCTGTTTGACGCCTACGGCACGCTGTTGGACGTTTACAGCGTTGGCTTGCTGGCCGAGCAGCTGTTTCCCGGTCACGGCCAGGCGCTGGGTGTGTTGTGGCGCGACAAGCAAATTGATTACACGCGCCTGGTGACCACCAGCCGCAGCGGCCCCGAGCGGGCGTCGGTTTACCAGCCTTTTTGGGAGCTCACCAGCGCCGCCTTGCGCTATGCCTGCAAAAAGCTCGGGCTGGCCCTGAGCGCCGGGCAGGAGCAGCAGCTGATGAACCAGTACCGGCATTTGTCTGCCTTTCCGGAAAACCGCGAGGTCCTGCAGGCGCTCAAAAGCCGCGGCATCGTCACCGGCATTTTGAGCAATGGCGACCCCGACATGCTGGGCGTGGCGGTGCGCAGCGCCGGGCTTGATGGCCTGCTCGACCACGTGATCAGCGTGGACAGCATTCGCCAGTACAAGACGCACCCCGAGGCCTACGCGCTGGGCACGCAGGCCTTGGGCCTGCCGGCGGCGCAGGTGGTGTTTGTCAGCTCCAACGGCTGGGACGCGCTGGGCGCGACCTGGTTTGGTTACCAGACCCTGTGGGTCAACCGCTACCAGCTGCCCCCGGAAGAAATCGGCCCGCCGCCGGTGCGCACCGGCCACAGCCTGCGCGACGTGCTGGCTTTTTTTGAGCCCTGAGCGCCCTTTTTTTGCACCATTTTTTTGACATCTTTGAATCAGCCCCAGGAGAAACTTGTGTCCACTGCCCGCACCGCATGCCACCGCCTTCAGGTCGCCAGCTCGCTTTACCAATTCATCGAAGAACAGGTCTTGCCCGGGATCGGCGTTAAAAGCGCTGCCTTCTGGAATGGCTTTGACGCGCTGGTCGCCGACCTCGCGCCCAAAAACATCGCCTTGTTGGCCGAGCGTGACCGCCTGCAAAGCGAGATAGACCGCTGGCACAAGGCCCACCCCGGCCCGATCACCGACATGCCGGCTTACCAGGGCTTTTTAACGAAGATCGGCTACCTGGCAGAGCACCCTAAGCAAGCCCGCATCACCACTAAGAATGTGGATGCCGAACTCGCCGTGCAGGCCGGTCCGCAGCTGGTGGTGCCGGTGCTCAACGCGCGTTACGCGCTCAACGCCGCCAATGCGCGCTGGGGCTCTTTGTATGACGCGCTCTACGGCACCGACGCCATTTCTGAAGAAAACGGTTGCGAAAAAGGCCAGGGCTATAACCCCAAGCGCGGCGCCAAGGTCATTGAGTACGCGCGCCATGTGCTGGACCGCACCGCGCCGCTGAAAAAAGGCTCGCACGTCGATTCAGTGGGTTACCGCGTCAAGGACGGTAAGTTGTCGGTCCAGCTCAAGGATGGCGGCAGCAGCGGCCTGCAGGAAGCCAAACAGTTCACTGGTTACCAGGGTGATGCCAAGGCGCCCAGCGCCGTGCTTTTGCAGCACAACGGCCTGCACCTGGACATCCAGATCGACCGCAGCACGCGCATCGGCGCCTCGGACCCGGCCGGCGTCAGCGACCTGGTGATTGAAGCGGCGCTGTCCACCATTTTGGACTTGGAAGATTCGGTGGCCGTGGTCGATGCCGACGACAAGGTGCTGGCTTATAGCAACTGGCTGGGCATCATGCAGGGCACGCTGACCGAGCGCTTTGAAAAAGGCGGCCAGATGCTCACGCGCGGGCTGAACCCCGACCGCTTCTACACACCGCCTGCCGGTAAGGGCAAGGCCGTCAAGCTGCACGGCCGCTCGCTGATGTTCCTGCGCAATGTCGGCCACCTGATGAGCAACCCGGCGATTTTGTACACCGACAAACAAGGCGTTGAGCGCGAGATTCCCGAAGGCATTCTGGACGCCGTGGTGACCACCGCGATTGCCATGTATGACTTCAAGCGCAGCGCCAAAGACGCCATCCGCAACTCGCGCAAGGGCTCGGTCTACATCGTCAAGCCCAAGATGCACGGCCCCGATGAAGTCGCTTTTGCGGCGGAAATTTTCAGCCGCGTCGAGAAAATGCTGGGCCTGCCTGACAGCACCGTCAAGCTCGGCATCATGGACGAAGAGCGCCGCACCAGCGTCAACCTGCAAGCCTGCATTGCCGCCGCCAAAAGCCGCGTGGCCTTCATCAACACCGGCTTTTTAGACCGCACCGGCGACGAGATGCACACCGCCATGCATGCCGGCCCGATGATCCGCAAGGGCGACATGAAAGCCAGCGACTGGATCCAGTCTTATGAGCGCAACAACGTGCTGGTCGGTCTGCATTGCGGCCTGCGCGGCAAGGCGCAAATCGGCAAAGGCATGTGGGCCATGCCGGACCTCATGAAGTCCATGCTGCAGCAAAAAATCGCCCACCCCATGGCCGGTGCCAACACCGCCTGGGTGCCCAGCCCGACCGGCGCCACACTGCATGCGCTGCATTACCACCAGGTGCTGGTGAGCGAAGTGCAAAAGCAGATGGAAAAAATCAATGCCAACAAAGAGCGCGCCAACCTGCTGCACGGCCTGCTGACGATTCCTGTGACCACCACGCCGAACTGGAGCGATGCCGAAAAGCAGCAAGAGATCGACAACAACGCGCAAGGCATTCTGGGCTATGTGGTGCGCTGGGTGGACCAGGGCGTGGGTTGCTCCAAGGTGCCCGACATCCACAACGTCGGCCTGATGGAAGACCGCGCCACGCTGCGCATCTCCAGCCAGCACATCGCCAACTGGCTGCTGCACGGCGTGGTGACCGAGCAGCAAGTCAAGGCCAGCTTTGAGCGCATGGCCGCTGTGGTGGACAAGCAAAACGCCGGTGATCCGCTGTACAAGCCCATGGCCGGCCACTTTGCCACCAGCGCGGCCTACAAGGCCGCCTGTGATTTGGTCTTCAAAGGCCTGGAGCAGCCCAGCGGCTACACCGAGCCGCTGCTGCACGCCTGGCGCCTGAAGGTCAAGGCCGGCACGGCCTGAGACAAAAGCGCCCCAAAGCAGTCTCAAACCTAGCGCTCAGGGCAAGGGTCTCCTGTCGCCAGACAGTTGTTTTCGCCGGTAGTGCAAAAGCGCAGCGTTGCAGCGTATCCAGAGCCGGCCAATCAGGTGATAAGTCCACCAGACAGCCAGAGCGGCAAATACCACGTCGCTTAAAAAGTGACCGCCTTGAGCCATGCGCACGGCGCCCACCAGCGTGCCGAAAAGAAGCCCGGCCCACAGCCATTGAAGTTTGCGGCGCCGGCCAGCCAGCATGCCCCAGGCCATGATGCTGAAGGCCCCGGCGGCGTGGCCGCTGACAAAGGAGCAGTTGGTGTCGCAATGACTGCTCAGCTGCAAAGCCGGAATGTAAGGGGCGGGTCCGCCAAAGTCCGTTACATGCACAGGCCTAGGCCGGCCGACCTGGTCTTTCAACGCGTTGTGAACCAGCAAACCGACGCCGAACGCCACCACCAGCACCCACGCCAGCGCATGGCGCCACCAGTAGCGCGCGACTTTTCCCGGTTGAACCAAGGCCAGCAGCAAGACCAGGGCGCTGGCCGCCAAAGTCAACTGCAACAACCAGGGCGCACCCACGTACACGGCTTGAATCGGCCACCAGGCGTTGGCAAAAAAGCCTTCTGCGGGGCGGTAGAACCAGCCGGCGACGGCCAGGTCCATCGCGGGCCAGGTCAGGACCACGCCTGCGCAGGCCAAGGTCAAGCCCGCAGCGGCCAGCAGATCTTTATTTTTTGCTTTCATCTCAGGGGCTTTGGGCCGGCTCGGTCAGAGGGCGCTGCACGATAGCCATACCCCGGGCGCTGGCAATCACCGGCCAATGCGCAGGCACCGTGTTGGAAGGAAAACGCACCAGCGCCATTTCGCCGGGGCCTGGCGCACGTCGCGGGGCCATTTGTTCACGGTAAAGCGCAAAAGACGGCCAGTGACCGCCCCACTGAACCACAGGCCCCGGTAAATCGCGGGAGGCCAGCGCCAGCTGCCGCACCGGCCCTTGCAAAGTCTGGCTCCACCATGGCATCACCACGCTGCCCAGCATCATGCAACTGACGATTGCTGCAAGTGCGTAGCCCTCAGCCACGTGGCGCGCGCGCGAGACAAATAACAACCAGCATGAGGCCAGCAGACCCAGGCCGCACAGCACAAAGGCCAAGGGCTGGTTCAAAGCGTCAGCGCTGCGCAGCAGGTTTTGGTAATGCGCATCACGCACCCAGTGCGCAGACTGCTGCAAAACACCTGGCAAAGCGGTGCACAGTGCCAGCCAGGCCATCAAAATCACAAAGCCGAGAGTCCAAGCCCGCTTGCTGCTGCGGATGCAAGCCTGCACCAGCAAGAGAGTCAGCCCGGGTGCGGCATACAGCGCGTAGTGAGGCAGCTTGGTGGAAGAGGCCGAAAAAAACACCAGCACAAAGCCAGACCACATGAGGGCAAAACGCAGCACCGGCTCAGCCCAAAAAGAAGTGATTTTCCGGCCCATGCCCAGCAGCAAAGGGGTCCAAGGCATCCACAACAAGGGAGCGACTGCCAGGTAGTAAAACCAGGCGCCGGAGTGTCCTTCCATGGCCCCGTCAAAGCGGCTGAGGTTGTGTCGCACAAA
Source organism: Rhodoferax sp. (assembly GCA_021737905.1). GTDB lineage: Bacteria > Pseudomonadota > Gammaproteobacteria > Burkholderiales > Burkholderiaceae_C > Polaromonas. The sequence goes on along the minus strand of JAIPDA010000064.1, from coordinate 1,747 downwards.
AAAGCCTTGAATGAACTCATCGCCGTGACGCCACAGCGCATAGCTGTACCAGGGCAGGCAAACAGCCAGAAAAATCAGCCATGCAGGCCCGTCGCGCAGGCTGGCCAGCAGCGCCTTGGCAGAGCGTTGCTGCAAGCACCACAGCAGCAGGGTTGCAGCCGGTATCAAGATGGCCACAGGCCCTTTGGTGAGCATGCCCAGGCCCGTCCAGAGCGCCACGCGCCGCAGGTGCACGGGCTGGCCGTCCATTAAAAACCGGCACAAGTCCAGCGCCGCCAACACCAGCCACAAGCCCAGCACCGCGTCTGCGGTGGCCGCGTGGGCCATCACCCAGGGGCCGATGCTGGTGCTGTGAATCAGCACCGCCATCACGCCGGCCGGCAAGCCCCAGAGCTGCCAGGCAAAGCGGCCCAGCGCCAGCGCGCTGATCCAGCAGGCCAGCACCGATGGCAGGCGCAAGGCCCACTCGTGCAAACCGAACATCTGAACGGACGCGGCCTGCAGCCAATACACGCCAATGGGTTTGTCAAAACGGTTGACCCCTTGCAGCGTGGTGTGGCCCCAGTCGCCCGAGGTGATCATTTCGCGGGTGGCTTCCGAAAAAGCGCCTTCATCAACATCAAACAGCCAGGTCGACGCCGTGCCCGCCAACAACCAGACCAAGGGCGCTGTGCACAGCAGCGCCAGCATCAGGCGCTCAGTCCAGCTGCGGCCTGTCCAGCGCGCCAGCCAGGCCAATTCAGCTGTGTTCATGCCAGGCTTCATCTGCAAGCAGCTCGGCAAACTCGTCGCGGTGGTAAGCCGCAGAGTTGCCACGTTCAAAGTAAGTGCGCATCAGTATTTCGGCCAGCACGCCGGTCATCAAAAATTGCAAGCCGCCCAACACGCAGAAAAACCCGAAAAACATCAAGGGGCGCGTGCCGATGGATTCACCCATCATCTTGAGCACACCCAGATAGGCCAGCACGGCCAGGCCGGCGCTCAAAACGCTCAAGCCCAGACCACCGAAAAAGTGGCCGGGCCGTGTGCCAAAACGCATGAAGTAGTAAATCGACAGCAAGTCCACCATGACGCGCAGGGTTCGCGTGATGCCGTATTTGGACTGCCCTTTGGTGCGCGGGTAATGAGCGACGGGCTCTTCGGCCATGCGCCTGGGCGAGGTGACCGTGGCCAGCCAGGCGGGAATGAAGCGGTGCATTTCACCGTAGAGACGGATTTTTTTAAGCACCGGCGCGCGAAAGGCCTTGAGGCTGCAGCCCAGGTCTTGAAATTGCAGGCCGCTGACGCTGCGTATCAACGCATTGGCCAGTTTGGACGGTACTTTGCGCAGCCAGAAACCGTCTTGCCGGTGTTGCCGCCAACCCGCCACCAGGTCCAGGGGCTCCGTCAGCAGCCGGTAAACCAGGCGCTCAATATCGCGCGGGTCGTTTTGCAAATCACCGTCCATGGTGACGATGACGTCGCCGCGCGCCGCATCAATGCCGGCCTGCATCGCCGCAGTCTGCTTGAAGTTGCGCAGCAGCCGGATCGGGCGGATGTGCGGGCCCACGGCCGCCGCACCCGCCCGTAAAAACTCCCAGGTGCGGTCTGAGCTGCCGTCGTCCACCACCAGCAACTCCCAGGGCTGAGGGTAGTTTTGCAAAGCTTTCTGTACGGCCTCGATCAAGTCCACCGCAAGAGACTCTTCGTTGTACATAGGCACCACCACCGACAAGCGGTGCGCCGGCATGGTTGCAGCTGCCGGGCG
>JAIPDA010000001.1 GCA_021737905.1 Rhodoferax sp. | reverse complement strand
GCCCGGGCAGTAGACGATGGCGTCTTCGCCGGTGGCGGCGATCACCTGGAACTCTTCGCTCAGGTCGCCGCCGATGGCGCCGCTGTCGGCGGCCACGGCGCGGTAACGCAGCCCGAAGCGGTCAAAAATTTTACGGTAGGCGGCCGCCATCACCTGGTAGCTGGCTTTGGCGGCGGTCTGGTCGCGGTCAAAGCTGTAGGCGTCCTTCATGATGAATTCGCGCCCGCGCATCAGGCCAAAACGCGGCCGGCGTTCGTCTCGGAACTTGGTCTGGATCTGGTAAAAATTCTTGGGCAACTGCTTGTAGCTGCGGATGTCCTGACGCACCACATCGGTGATGACTTCTTCACTGGTAGGTTGCACCACGAAATCGCGGCCATGGCGGTCCTGGATGCGCAGCAACTCGGGGCCCATCTTCTCGAAACGGCCGGTTTCCTGCCAGAGCTCGGCCGGCTGAATCACCGGCATGGTCATTTCAATGGCGCCGGCGCGGTTCATTTCTTCGCGCACAATGGCTTCGACTTTGCGGATCACGCGCAGGCCCATGGGCATGTAGTTGTAAATGCCGGCACCCAGCTTTTTGATCATGCCGGCGCGCATCATGAGTTGATGGCTGACGACTTCGGCGTCGGCGGGTGCTTCTTTGAGCGTGGAAATGAAGAACTGCGAAGCTTTCATGCGGGTATGTTTTCCAGAGGTGGACGACTGCGGCCGGCAGCAGACTTGGCGCTCGGGCTTGTGCTGTGCATAATGGGCTCAGTTTAAAAAATTTGAGGTTTGATTATGCTCGACCGCGATGGCTTCAGGCCTAACGTCGGGATCATCTTGCTCAACCAGAAGAGTCAGGTGTTTTGGGGCAAGCGTATCCGCACCCACTCTTGGCAATTCCCGCAAGGCGGCATCGACCGGGGCGAAACTCCCGAGCAAGCCATGTTTCGCGAATTGCACGAAGAGGTGGGGCTGCATCCGCAGCATGTGCAGGTGCTTGCCCGGACCCGTGACTGGTTGCGCTACGAGGTGCCTGACCGGTTTATCCGCCGTGATGCGCGTGGACATTACAAGGGCCAGAAGCAAATCTGGTTTTTGCTGCAACTGGTTGGCCACGACTGGGACTTGAACCTGCGCGCTACCGACCACCCCGAGTTCGATGCCTGGCGCTGGAACGAGTACTGGGTACCGCTCGATGTGGTGGTGGAATTCAAGCGCGGAGTCTATGAAATGGCGCTGACCGAGCTCTCGCGCTTTGTACCCCGTCTGGATGCGCGGGCCGACTTACGTGCCGATCAACGCGGTCGCTATGCACGCACTGGCCCGAGAGCGCGTGAGGGCAACGGCCATAACACGGGTGTTGAGTCGCCGCTGCGCAGCCCTTTTACCGCCATGGAGTTACCACCCGGCGCCAGTTTTGACCCCGATCCGCACACCAATTTTGAGCCGGCCAGCGACGACAAGCCCTGAGGCCCGGGCGCCAATTAGCGGCTGAGCACCAGGTTGGTCCGGTGAACCATTTCCGGCTCGCCCGTGTAGCCCAGCAAGCGCTCAAATTCTGCCGAAGACTTGCCGCAAATCAGTCTGGCTTCAGCGCTGGTGTAGTTGGCCAGGCCCCGGGCAATCTCAAGACCCGTATCGTCTCTTACAGCAATCACATCGCCGCGTGAGAACTCGCCTTGCACAGCGGTCATTCCAATGGGAAGCAGGCTTTTGCCGTCGTCGCGCACCTTGACCACAGCGCCGGCATCGACCATCACCGAGCCGCGCATTTGCAGATGATCGGCTATCCATTGCTTACGCGCTTGATTTTTGGCCGTCTGAGCCACCAGCAGCGTTCCAATGGCCTCTCCCCGCGACAGGCGCACCAGCGCGTCGGGCTCGCGGCCCCAGGCAATGACGGTGGAGGCGCCCGAGCCGGCGGCCCGTTTGGCGGCCAGAATTTTGGTCAGCATGCCGCCCCTGCCGATGCTGGAGCCGGCACCGCCGGCCATCGCTTCAAGGGCCGGGTCGCCGGCTTGCGCCTCTTGAACCAGCGTGGCCAGGGGGTCTTTGCGCGGGTCGGCCGTGAACAAGCCTTTTTGGTCTGTCAGGATGATGAGCAGATCGGCTTCCACCAGGTTGGCGACCAAGGCACCCAGTGTGTCGTTGTCGCCGAACTTGATCTCGTCATTGACGACGGTGTCGTTTTCATTGATCACCGGCACCACCCCCAGCTGAATCAGCGTCAGCAGCGTGGAGCGGGCATTCAGGTAGCGTTCGCGATCAGCCAGGTCGGCGTGGGTTAGCAAGACTTGAGCGCTGCCAATGCCACGCTCGCGCAGCTTGCTTTCATAGACTTGTACCAAGCCCATCTGACCGACGGCTGCGGCGGCCTGGAGTTCATGAATGGCTTTGGGTCGCGATGCCCAGCCCAGCCGCTTCATGCCTTCGGCAATCGCACCGCTGCTGACCATGATGACCTCGCGGCCGTCTTGCACCAGTTGCGCCAGTTGGCTGCACCACAGGCCAATGGCCTCGGCATCCAGGCCGCGCCCCTCGTCCGTGACCAGGCTGGAGCCCACCTTGACGACGATGCGTCTGGCATTGACTAAAACGGGCGACAAAGTGGTGGTCGTGGTCATGAGGCTCTGAGCAGGTCAGTCGTCCAGGCCCGCGACGGGCGCAGGCGCAAAGCGCGGGTCGACCTCTTCAGGGACTTGTTCGCTTTTTTGCACCGATTTGACGTGCTGGTAGATGGCTTTGACGAGCTGCTCACAGCCTTCGCGTGTGAGGGCAGAAATCTCGAACACCGGGCCTTTGAATTTGAAACGTTTGACGAAGTCCTTGACCAGGGCTGCCCGCTTATCGGGCTCGACCATGTCCAGTTTGTTCAGGACCAGCCAGCGCGGCTTGTCGAACAGACCTTCGTCGTATTTTTTGAGTTCGCCCACGATGGCCTTGGCCTGCTTGACCGGATCAATGCTGTCGTCAAACGGCGCCATGTCCACAATGTGCAAAAGCAATCGCGTGCGTTGCAAGTGCCGCAAGAACAGGTGACCGAGTCCGGCACCTTCGGATGCGCCTTCGATCAAACCGGGCAGGTCAGCAACCACAAAGCTTTGCTCAGGGCCAACCCGCACCACGCCCAGATTGGGGTGCAGCGTGGTGAAAGGGTAGTCGGCGATGCGCGGGCGGGCGTTCGAGACGGCGGTGATGAAGGTCGATTTGCCGGCATTGGGCATGCCCAGCAGACCAACGTCGGCCAGCACTTTCAATTCGAGTTTCAGGCTTTTCTTTTCACCGGGCCATCCCGGTGTTTTGGTGCGCGGTGCACGGTTGGTCGAGCTCTTAAAGCGCAGGTTACCAAAGCCGCCATCGCCGCCTTTGGCTATCAATATTTCTTCACCCGGCACCAGCAGTTCGAACAAAATGTCTCCCGACTCGGCGTCAGTCAGGATGGTGCCCACCGGCATTTTCAGGATGATGTCGTCCCCCTTGGCGCCAAACATGTCCGAGCCTTTGCCGTGCTCGCCATTGCGGGCGTCATGCCGCCGGGAAAAGCGGAAATCAACCAGGGTGTTCAGGTTGATGTCGGCCACGGCATAAATATGCCCGCCCCGGCCACCGTCGCCGCCGTTCGGGCCGCCGAACTCTTTGTACTTCTCATGACGAAAAGAGACGCAGCCATTGCCGCCATCGCCAGCGGCGATGTCTATGTATGCTTCGTCAACAAATTTCATGGTGAGTTACCCGATCTTGCGGAGGCTGCTGGCGTGCGTTACGAGTTTACAAAATCAAGAGAGGCCCGGACAGGCGCATTCAGAAACAAAAAAGCCCCGGCAGGCGGGGCTTCGATGCCATCGAAGTGAACCGCTTTAGGCCGGTGTCACGTTGACGGTTTGCTTGTTCAAAGCACCTTTGATGGCGAAAGACACGTGACCGTCAACCAGTGCAAACAATGTGTGATCCTTGCCGATGCCGACATTGGCGCCCGGATGGAACTTGGTGCCACGCTGGCGAACAATGATGCTGCCTGCGTTGATCACTTCGCCGCCAAACTTTTTGACACCCAACATTTTGGGCTGCGAATCGCGCCCGTTTCGCGTAGAGCCGCCGCCTTTTTTCTGTGCCATTTCCCGTTACTCCTGGTGTCTTGCTTAACCGGCAATATTGCCGATTTGCAATTCAGTGAAATTTTGCCGATGGCCCTGGCGCTTTTGGTAGTGCTTACGACGGCGCATTTTGAAGATGCGCACTTTGTCGTGCCGACCATGGGCAAGAACCGTGACTGTGACTGTTGCACCGGACACCAAGGGCGTACCCACCTTGATATCACTGCCGGTGCCGACAGCCAATACCTGGTCGATAACAATCTCTTGGCCTACGTCCGCAGCAATCTGTTCTACTTTAATTTTTTCACCCGTAGCAACTTTGTATTGTTTGCCACCGGTTTTTATGACCGCGTACATGTAAGACCTCGTCTATTGAGTTCTGCAGACGGATTTCCGCAGAGCCCTCGATTATAGCCCCTGTCCCTTGAACTTGTCGACCCCCCTGTTCGGGCTGCTTTTTCGGCCCCTGCTGAGCGGGCTGAGCCGGCCCGGGACTGCCCCGGCTGTCCGGGCCTTCCTATAATCATTCCAAACCTGCCTTGGAACCTCCTTGTCTCTTCATTCTTCTAGCACCGCAGCCGCTTTGGCCCTCATTGACGACAACATGCGGGGTATGGACGCTGTGATTGAGCGCCGCTTGAGCTCGGAAGTGGCCTTGATCGGCCAGATTTCGCGCTACATCGTCGCTGCCGGTGGCAAACGTCTGCGTCCGGCCCTGCTGCTGCTGATGTGTGGTGCGCTCGGCTACAAAGGCGAGCAGCGATTCAATCTGGCCGCTGTGGTGGAGTTCATACACACGGCCACCTTGCTGCACGACGATGTGGTCGATGAATCGACACTCCGGCGCGGTCGTGAAACGGCCAACGAGGCTTTTGGGAACCCGGCCAGTGTCTTGGTGGGTGATTTTCTCTACTCCCGCGCTTTTCAGATGATGGTCGACGCGGGGGACATGCGCATCATGCGCACCCTGGCAGAAGCGACCAATGTGATCGCCGAGGGGGAAGTACAGCAGCTGATGAATATGCACGATGCCGGCTTGTCCGAAGACGAGTATGTGCGCGTGATTCGCTCTAAAACCGCCAAATTGTTTGAGGCCAGCGCCAGATTGGCCGCCTTGCTGGCCCTGTCTTCGCCAGAGGTGGAGGCAGCTTGTGCCGACTATGGCCAGGCGCTGGGAACCGCTTTTCAGGTGATTGACGATGTGCTCGATTACGACGGTGATGTCTCAGAGATGGGTAAAAACCTGGGGGATGACCTGCGCGAAGGCAAAGTGACTTTGCCCTTGATCATTGCCATGCAGCGTGGCACCGAGGTGGAGCGACAAACCTTGCAGCAGGCCATCGAAACAGGCGACACCAGCAAAATGGTGGACATTCTGGCCATTGTCCAACGCACCGGCGCCCTCGAGGCTACATTGGCCACGGCCGCAGTGCAGGCGCAGATTGCGGTCGATGCGCTCAGCATCTTGCCAGACACGGCCTACCGTCAGGCTTTGATGCAGCTGGCCGCACAGCTGTTGAACCGCCGGGCCTAGCCGGCACGCGATAAACTGCTTTGGATGAAGCCAAAGTAGTTATGTCAAGGCGCAAGCGGCAAGGCTCCTAACGGAGCAGTTTTTCAAGTCTTTTTCTGTCTAACTCATTCTTCATGCGCTGGGCATCAAGATTGGCCATAGTATTTTTATTAAAACGCCATGAATATTGGCCATATCGGCAAGTATCTGGGGCTTAATTTAGATTGCTGAATAAATATTTTAATATGTTAGAATATTGCTTTTACAAAGGAAATATTGATGAGCTCACTGAAAGATCTGCTGAACCAAATTGAAACACTTCAAAACCAGGTTTCGGAAGTGCGTCAAAAAGAAGTAGGCGAAGCGATTTCCAAGGTCCGCGCGCTTGTAGAAGAGTATCAGCTCAAAGCCAGCGATGTGTTTCCCGGTGGCAAAGCCAAGGCCGGCGCCAAGAAGACCGGTAAAGTCGCAGCCAAGTACCGCGATCCTTTGACAGGTAGTACATGGAGCGGTCGCGGCCTGGCGCCTAAATGGCTGGCCGGCAAGAACAAGGCTGACTTCCTGATCGCCTGATGCCCTGATCACCGGCGAGTTACTCTCGCCTGTTTCTGACCAAGCCCACGCCTGCGTGGGCTTTTTCAATGGCGCTGGCCGTTCTGCGGTGGGCCGTCGGCGGGCGAAAAGGCATTACCCACAAGCCAATAAATATAATATTTTAGATTTACTTTTTGTGCGCTGCCGGTGATGATGCGTGCATGAAATCAATTCCTTGCCATGGCCACTGCTGAAGCTCGCTTGCAGCGCGCTGCAGGCGCCATGGGTGGCAGCAGCCTCGAGGAGGCTTCGGCGGTCACGTTTTTGCAAAAAATGCTGCAACAAGCGGTGGATTTGCGAGCTTCAGACCTGCATTTCGAGCCCTACGAGTTCAATTACAGGGTTCGATTCCGTATCGACGGCGAACTGCGGGAAGTTGCCAGCCCGCCGCTGGGTCTGAAGGACACGCTGGCCTCGCGCATCAAGGTGATCTCGCGGCTAGACATTGCAGAAAAGCGCGTGCCGCAAGACGGCCGCATCAAGCTGACCATGGGTGCGGGTCAGGTGATTGATTTCCGTGTGAGCACCTTACCCACGTTGTTTGGCGAAAAAATTGTGATCCGCGTGCTTGACCCGAGCGCTGCGCAAATGGGCATGGACGCGCTGGGGCTGGAACCCGAGGAAAAGGGACGATTATTAGACGCTTTGCGCAGGCCGACAGGCATGGTGCTGGTAACCGGGCCAACAGGATGCGGAAAGACGGTTTCACTTTACACCTGCCTGAACTGGTTGAACCAGCCGGGTGTCAACATCTCAACGGCAGAGGACCCCAGCGAGATCAATCTGCCCGGGGTCAACCAAGTCAATGTCAACGACAAAGCCGGCCTTAATTTTGCGGTGGCGCTGCGGGCTTTTTTGCGGCAGGATCCGGACATCATCATGGTGGGCGAGATTCGCGATCTTGAAACTGCGGACATTGCCATCAAGGCAGCGCAAACCGGGCATCTGGTGTTGTCTACGCTGCACACCAATGACGCGCCGACCACCCTGACCCGCTTGCGCAACATGGGCATTGCGCCCTTCAACGTGGCATCCAGCATCATGTTGATCACTGCGCAGCGGCTGGCCCGTTGTCTGTGCCCGCAATGCAAAGTGCCCGAGGATTTGACGCGTCAAACTTTGATTGAGGCCGGCTTTGCCGCGGCAGAACTCGATGGCAGTTGGCAGCCTTACCGCGCGCAAGGCTGCCAGGCGTGCAACCGGGGCTACAAAGGGCGCGTGGGAGTGCACCAGGTGATGCCCGTGAGCGATGAAATCCAGCACATCATATTGCGAGACGGCAGTGCCACGGAGATTGCAGCCCAAGCTCAATTAGAGGGTGTCAATACCTTGCGGCAATCGGGCCTGCGCAAAGTTAAACTCGGGCTGACTTCGCTACAAGAAATCCTCAGCTGCACCAATGCCTGATGCGCCGTCAAACGCGAGCCTGAACCTCACATGAATTTTCACCTGAACACCGGCCCGGCTGTCGAGCGCAACTTCGAATGGGAGGGCATCAACCGCCAGGGCCTGCCGGTGCAGGGTTCTATGCGTGCCGGCGGCGAAAACCAGGTCATGGCCATGCTGCGCCGGCAAGGTGTACAGACATCCAAGGTCAGCGGGCAAGCGCCAGCCAAGGGTGCGGAGATCAAGCCAGTGGACATTGCTTTATTCACCCGGCAGCTGTCGACCATGTTGCAGGCGGGGGTGCCTTTGCTGCAGTGCTTTGACGCGCTCGGTCGCGGCCAACGCAATCCACGATTTGCCCGATTGCTGGCAAACATTCGCGCAGATGTAGAAACCGGCGCTGCCCTGAGTATGGCTCTGGGGCGACATGCGCCTTACTTCTCGCCGCTTTATTGCAGCCTGGTGGCTGCCGGTGAGGCTGCCGGCCGACTGGACTTGCTGCTGGAGCGCTTGGCAGTACATCTGGAAAAAACAGAGGCCATGAAGTCCAAGCTTCGAGCCGCACTCACTTACCCGACAGCCGTTGTGTTGGTGGCCTTGGTGGTGATGGCGGTGATCATGATTTTTGTCATCCCGGCCTTTGAAAGCGTGTTTGCTTCTTTCGGCGCGCAATTGCCCGCGCCAACCCTATGGGTCATGCAGACAAGCGCATTTTTTGTACGCTGGTGGTGGTTGGTATTGGGTCTGTCGGGTTTGGGGCTGTGGACTTTGTGGCGGGCGTGGCAACAAAGTGCTTTGCTGCAGGCCAAGCTGGACCGTGCCTTGCTCCGTCTGCCGGTCTTCGGTCCTTTGCTGCAAAAAGCCTGCATCGCCCGTTGGACGCGCACTTTGTCCACCATGTTCGCCGCCGGCGTGCCCTTGATGGATGCCCTGGACGCTGTGGCGGGCACTGCCGGCAACTCGGTCTATGCCGTGGCCACGGCCGGCATTCAGCGACAAGTCTCTGATGGCGTCAGCCTGAACCGGGCCATGGCCGAATCGGCCGTTTTCCCGGCCATGCTGCTGCAAATGTGCAGCATTGGCGAAGAGTCGGGTGCGCTGGACCACATGCTGGCAAAAGCAGCGGGCTTTTTTGAAGACGAGGTCGACCAGCAACTGGCCTCGCTGGCCAGTTTGCTCGAGCCTTTCATCATTGTCACCCTGGGCGTGCTGATTGGCGGTATCGTCGTGGCCATGTACCTGCCGATCTTTCAATTAGGTCAAGTCAGCTGATGTGGCCTGAACTCAGCCCTGTGTATTTGGCTTGGCTGGGGGGCTTGTTGGGCCTCATGGTCGGCAGCTTTCTGAACGTGGTGATTCACCGCCTGCCGCTCATCATGCAAGCTCAGTGGGCCCGTGACTGTGCCGAATTGACCGGGGAAAGCACCGCGGGCTTCACCCCGGCAAAGTCCGGCCTGCCCTTACCAACGCTAGAGTTTGTTTCATTGAGCCTGTCGCAGCCGCGCTCACGCTGCCCGCATTGCAAGCACACCCTCGCCTGGCATGAAAACATACCGGTGCTGAGCTATGTGCTTTTGCGCGGCAAGTGTTCGGCCTGCGGCCAAGCCTATGGCTTGCGCTACCCGTTGGTGGAGCTTTTCACCGGTGTGCTTTTTTATGGCTGTGTGCTGCGCTGGGGCGCCAGCTACACCGCCTTGGCATGGTGCGGTTTTTTAGCAGCCCTGCTCACACTGGCACTGATCGACTGGGACAGCACCCTGCTGCCTGATGAAATCACCTTGCCCCTGCTGTGGGCCGGGTTGATCGCTGCCGCCTTGCAAATCAATCCCGGCGTCAGTTTGGTCCATGCTTTTTGGGGTGCTGTCGGCGGCTACATGTCGCTTTGGCTGGTCTACCATGCATTCAAGCTGATCACAGGTAAAGAAGGTATGGGTTACGGAGACTTCAAATTGTTCGCTGCACTGGGTGCTTGGTTGGGCTGGACGGCCTTGCTGCCGATGATCCTGCTGGCCTCGGTGTCGGGCGCTGTGGTGGGCCTGGTGCTCAAGTACCGGGCCCGGTTGCGAGACGGCGCTTATCTGCCTTTCGGCCCTTTTCTGGCTGCCAGCGCATTGCTGATGATGGTCTGGGGTCCTGTGGATATGCTGCGTGACCTGGGCTTGGCCCTGTGAACCGCACCATGCAACGCATCGGCCTGACGGGTGGCATCGGCAGCGGCAAGAGCACGGTCGCCGCCATGCTGGCCGAACTGGGCGCAAGCATCATCGATGCAGATGCTATTTCCCGTCAGCTCACCGCTGCGGGCGGGGCGGCCATGCCGGCCATTGCCAGCGCATTCGGCTCCGGCTTTGTCAATGCCAGCGGCGCGCTGGACCGTGAGGCCATGAGAAAGCAGGTGTTTTCAGACCCAGGCAGCAAGCGCCGGCTCGAAGCCATCATCCATCCCCTGGTGGCCAGCCAGACGGCCGCGCAGGCCCTGACCGCCGAACGCGCCGGTGCCGCCTGTGTCGTCTTTGATGTGCCATTGCTGGTGGAATCCGGTCATTGGCGCCCTCAGCTGCATCAGGTTTTGGTGATTGACTGCACCGAATCCCGGCAAATCAGCCGTGTCATGCAAAGGAGTGCCTGGACGCGCGAGGCGGTGCAACTGGTGATAGCCGGCCAGGCTGACCGTGCGCAGCGCCTGGCTGCGGCTGACCTGTGTATTTACAACGAGACCGTCTCCTTGGTGGAATTGGCCGCGCTGGTACGGTCAGTGGCGCAGCGCTTCGGGCTATGATTCGCGGGTTGCCGGTCTGCCCGGCCCCCGTAACGCCGATAAAGATAGCGCTGTGATCCTTTACGAGTATCCCTTTAACGAACGCATTCGAACTTACTTGCGGCTTGAGCATTTATTCTCTCGCCTCGGTGAGCTGGCAGAGCGTGATGAACCCGTTGATCACCACTATGCAATCACAACCATTTTCGAGATCATGGACGTTGGCGGGCGCGCCGACTTAAAAACCGAAGTCCTCAAAGACCTTGAAAAACAAAAACATGTTCTCAATGCTTACCGGGGCAACCCGTCCATTTCTGAGGATGCGCTGGATGAAGTGATCGGGCAGCTCGACGGCTTTTTCTCTGCGCTCAATGCGCTGCCGGGTAAGGTGGGTCAAACACTCACAGACAACGACTGGTTAATGAGCATCCGCAGCCGCGCCGGCATACCCGGCGGCACCTTCGAATTTGATTTGCCGGCTTATTTCGCCTGGCAGCACCTGCCGGGCAATCGCCGCCGGGAGGACCTGCAGCGTTGGATGGGCACTTTGCTGCCGCTGGCCCGATCGATTGGCATGTTGCTGAAGTTGCTGCGCGACGCCGGGCAGCCGCAAAAAGTGTTGGCTTCCGGTGGCCTGTACCAACAGACCCTGCCCCAGGGCCGCAGCTTTCAGTTGCTGCGACTGCGTCTGGATTCCGCGACAGGGGTGATTCCTGAAATCAGTGCCAACCGTTTGCTGGTGTCGGTGCGGATGATGCAAAAGGAAAACGACGATCGGCTACACACTTACACCGATGACGCGCAATTCGAATTGACGCTTTGCGCTTGATTCAAGCGGCCGTCTGCTGAAGCCGGCGGCCTGTCTGAAAGCCCAGACCTTGGACAACATAAATCCCAGAACTAAAACCGTGGCCTGCCCGACTTGCGGCGGCCTCAGCGTGTATGCGCCGGCCAATGTTTTCCGGCCTTTTTGCAGTGAACGCTGCAAAAATGTGGATTTGGGTGCGTGGGCCAGCGAAAGCTTTCGCGTGCCCACCGAGGCGCCACCCGAAGACTTGCCCTACGGCGACGCCAAACTGCAGTAGTCGGAGCCCCAGGCCCGATCAGGCTTCTGGCGTGCCGAGTACCTGCTGCAACTCGCCGTTTTGGAACATCTCCGTCATGATGTCTGAGCCGCCGATGAATTCACCTTTGATGTAGAGCTGGGGAATCGTCGGCCAGTTGCTGTATTCCTTGATGCCGTTGCGAATCTCTTCGTCCTCCAGCACGTTGACCGTTGCCGGCTTGGTGACGCCACAGGCTTTGAGCACCTGAATTGCACGGCCTGAAAAGCCGCACATAGGGAACTGGGCGGTTCCTTTCATGAAAAGAACCACGTCACTGGATTTGACGATGTCGTCGATGCGTTGCTGTGTATCGCTCATATTCATTGCTCCTTGATTCAGATTTGGACTGGCGGGCAAACCGGATGCCATTAACTGGATTATCCGGCTCTTTCAGTGCCCTTGCCGCCGGCCGGCCAACGCCCCCCTGTACAGCGCAAAATACCGGCCAGATCGGGGCGGCTGCTGACCGCTTCAAAGCCGCCCGCCTGCAGCAGCATACTCACCGCGCCGGCCTGGTCGTAGCCGTGCTCTAGCAGCAGCCAGCCACCGCCCAATAGGTGCTGCGGCGCCTGCGCAATGATCTGGCGCAAGTCATCGTGCCCATCTGCCCCGGCGGTCAGCGCCTGCAAGGGCTCATGGCCCAAGGCGGCAAGGTGCGGATCGCCCGTGCGAACATAAGGCGGGTTGCTGACAATCAGGTCAAACACGCCGCTGACGCCCTCCAGCCAGCAGCTGGCGATCATCCTGACGTCCAGACCCAGCGAAAGAGCGTTTGCGCGCGCTACGCACAAGGCTGGCTCGCTGGCGTCGATGGCCAGCACCTCGCTTGACGGGCGGGCATGTTTGAGCGCCAGCGCTACCGCGCCGCTGCCTGTGCCCAGGTCCAGCACCCTGGCCGAGCCAGGCGCCGCCGGCAGCAGTGTCAGCGCCCAGTTCACCAGGGTTTCGGTGTCCGGCCGGGGAATCAGCACCCGCGGATCAACCGCCAGCGTCAAACCGAAAAATTCTTGTTGGCCGAGCAGGTAAGCCAGCGGCTCACCCTGGCTTGAGCGAGTGCACAGGGCGGTAAATCCTTGTGCCTGCTCCGGTGTGAGTGTGTCATGGACATGGCTTGTCAGCCATGCGCGGTCTGTGAGCGGGCGGCCCAGCGAATGCAGCAGTAATCGCTGCGCTTCCAGCCGGGTCAAGCCGCTGCTGAGCGCTTGACGCAAGGCTTTGGCTATGTTGTCCAAGTTGCTGGTGTCGTTTGGACTGTCAGCGGGTTCAGCCATAGCGGTTTTCCAGTTCGGCCAGCAGTTCTGCGCCGCGCTCGACTTGCAAGGCGGTGATCACATCGTCCATGTCGCCTTCCATGATGGCCCCCAGTTTGTACAAAGTGAGGTTGATGCGATGGTCGGTGAGCCGGCCCTGGGGGAAGTTGTAGGTGCGGATGCGGTCGCTGCGGTCGCCGCTGCCGATCAGGCCTTTGCGCATGGCAGCGTCTTTGGCAGCCCGTTCAGAGCGGTCTTTTTCTTGGATGCGTGCCGTCAGCACCTTCAGCGCTTGCGCCTTGTTACCGTGCTGGCTGCGGCCGTCCTGGCATTCGGCCACGATGCCGGTGGGCAGGTGAGTGATGCGCACCGCCGAGTCGGTCTTGTTGATGTGCTGGCCACCGGCCCCGCTGGCGCGGTAGGTGTCAATTCGCAGGTCGGCCGGGTTGATCTGGATGGCCACCGCTTCGTCGGGCTCCGGCAGCACGGCGACGGTGCAAGCGCTGGTGTGGATGCGGCCCTGGGTTTCGGTGGCCGGCACGCGCTGCACCCGGTGGCCGCCCGACTCAAAGCGCAGCCGGCCGTAAACGCCCATGCCCAGCGCATCGGCCGCCCCTTCGATGCGCAGCACCACCTCCTTGTAGCCGCCCAGCTCAGAAGGCGACTCGCTGATGATTTCGCAGCGCCAGCCGCAACGCTCGGCGTAACGCGTGTACATGCGAAACAGGTCGGCAGCAAACAGCGCAGATTCGTCACCGCCGGCCCCCGCGCGCAGCTCCAGAAAAGCCGGCCTGGCGTCGTCCGGGTCTTTGGGTATCAGCATTCTTTGCAGCGCCTCGTCAAGCCGGCTGATGTCGGCTTTGGCCGCAGTGATTTCATCCTCGGCCATCGCTGACATGTCTGGATCGCTGCCTGCGTCAGCGAGCAAAGACTGGGCTTCAGCCAGATCTGTCTCACGCTGCGTCAAGCGCTGGTACTGCGCGGTGATCAGGCTGGCTTCTGCGTGTTCGCGGGTCAGGCTGCGAAAGCGGCCCATGTCACTGACCACGTCGCTCGCCGACAGCAGGGCGTCCAGCTCCTGCAGGCGAAGTAGTTGGCGGTCCAGGGTTTGACGTAAAAAAGGTTTCATCTGAATGAGTTGTGCAAGAAATTGACCGGGGTGCGCATGCACTGCAAAGCCCAATGGGGCACCCCGCTTTCAAGTCGGGGTGCACGGGCCGCTGGGGCGGTCACCGCTAAAGGCTGTTACTGTCTTTGGGCGGGTTGCCGCGCAGGAAAAGGCGACTGACCACCTGGGCCGTGCTGTCGCGCGTTTGTGCATCACAGGCGTGCAACTCGGCCATCGCGCCGTGCAGCATTTTCTGAGTCAGCCCGCGTGACAGGGCTTCAAGCACGGCTTCTATCGGCTCGCCCTTATGCAGCATTTTTCTGGCGCGGTTGATCTCCAGGCTGCGCCACTCATCAGCCTGCGCATTGAGTTGCTGGATCAGTGGCACAGTGCCACGCTGGTTGAGCCAGTGCATGAAGTTTTGCACGCCCGCATCAATGATCACTTCGGCTTGCGCCACAGCGGCCTGCCGATGTTCTTTGCCTGTTTGCACCACCTTGGCCAGATCGTCCACGGTGTAGAGAAAAACATCTTGGAGCGCCTGCACTTCGGGCTCGATGTCACGGGGCACCGCCAGATCGACCATGAACATGGGCCGGTGTTTGCGCTGCTTGAGCGCGCGTTCCACCGCACCCAAGCCGATGATGGGCAAGCTGCTGGCAGTGCAGCTGATCACAGCGTCAAATTCATGCAGGCGCTGTGGCAAATCGCTCAGTCGCAGTACTTCAGCCCCAAAGCGCCCGGCCAGTTTTTCGCCGCGCTCCAGCGTGCGGTTGGCAATCGCCAAGGACTTTGGGTTTTTCGCAGCGAAATGGGTGGCCGCCAGCTCAATCATTTCACCGGCACCCACAAACAAGATCCGGATGTCCGCCAGATTCTCAAAGAGTTGACCGGCCAGGCGCACCGAGGCCGCCGCCATGCTGATGCTGTGGGCGCCAACGTCGGTGTTGCTGCGCACGTCCTTGGCCACAGAAAACGAGCGCTGAAACAACTGCTGCAGCGTGGTGCCAATGGTGCCGGCATCTTCTGCTGCGCGCACCGCGTCTTTCATTTGGCCGAGGATTTGCGGCTCGCCCAGCACCATGGAGTCCAGCCCGCTGGCCACGCGAAAAGCATGGCGTGCGGCCTCGTCGTTGTGCAGTGCGTAGCTGTGTGAGCGCAGCAGGTCTGGCGAGACGCCGCCGTTATGTGCCAGCCAATCAATGGTGCTGTCCAGGTCGGCATGCTCGCCGGCACAGTAAATCTCGGTGCGGTTGCAGGTGGACAGCAATGTTGCTTCAGGCTGACGCGCCAATGACGCGCGCAAGCCCTTGAGCGTGGGTTCGATCTGATCGAGCGCAAAAGCGAAACGGCCCCGCAAGTCCAGCGGCGCTGTGTGATGGTTTAAACCGAGGGCCCAGACTGACATGCCCTGATTATAAATTTTTGGCGGTGCCGCCCTTGGGCCTCGCCAATTGACGCCTTATGGAGCGCTTAAACTGCAGTCAAGCAGATTTCGAAACGCACCACTGTTGCGGCGCCAGTCGCCATCCACTATGACAGCCTACCTGCTGACAAACCACCTTTTGAATTTCATTGCGCCTGCGCTTTTTGTGGCTTTGTGTGTGGTGCTGGCAGCCCGGCGCTGGCCGGGGGGGCGCAGCGCTGCCAGATCCTCGCGCATGGGCTGGGGAAGGCAATTTGCGATCGTGGCGCTGGTCAACGTGCTGGTCATGGTGGCCGGGCTGGTGTTTTTTTCGCAAGACGGCAAACTGCTGACCTATGCCGCCATGACCTTGGCTGCCGCCATCGCCCAATGGTTGTTGATGCGCGCTTGGCGCGCCTGAAACCCTCCCTGCGTGCTTAGCGCGACGCAGAAAACAAATCGACCCGGTCGGTGATGATGGCGTCGGTGCCCAGTGCCAGCAGGCGCTCAGCCGCCCATTCGTCATTGACGGTGTAGCTCGACATCCGCAGGCCAGCGCTGCGCGCCTGGCGCACGCTAGATTCATCCCACAGCGCCTGGTTGCACACCACCGCCACGCAGCCCAAGCGCAAGGCGGTTTCCAGCCAGCCGGTCCATAACTGCTCGAGTAGCAGGCCGCGCGGCAACTGCGGCTGCGCTGATTGCGCAGCCTCCAGTGCATCGGGGCTGAAAGAGGTCAGCAGCGGCGCCATGGTCCCGGCCGGGGCGTTCGCCCACAGCCGCGCCGCCGCGTCAGCCACCAGCGCGCCAGTCAGCGACTCGACACCCGGCGTGGGCTTGATCTCGATGTTCAGCGCAAGTCCGTTGCCCAGGCAATAGCGCGCCACGGCCTCCAGGCTGGCGATGGGCTCGCCCGCGTAGGAGCGCGAGTGCCAGCTGCCAGCGTCCAGGCGCGAGAGTTCGGCCCAGCTCAACTGCCCGGCGATGCCGCAGCCGTTGGTGGTGCGCTCCAGCGAGGCGTCGTGCAGCAAAAAAGGCACTTCATCCGCGCTCAGTTTGACGTCACACTCAAACATCCGGTAGCCGTAGCGTGTACCGAGTCGAAACGCGGCCAGGGTGTTTTCGGGTGCCAGCTTGCCGGCGCCGCGGTGCGCGACCCAGCGAGGGTAGGGCCAGACCGGAAGCGTGGAGGTTTTCATGGCAAAAAGAGGGTTTGTCGGACAGCGGTATGTCGGCGAGCCGAATCCTGTGGGGGGATAGTCTGCTGCTACCGGGAGTTTGCACCAGCCTTGAGCTAAGGGCAACAACCGCGACTTCCATGAGGTCACCCGGGTGCTAACCCTAGGCTGGCGGTGGTGCTGCGTTAACATCGGTGTTCAGGGGGGCTCTCCCTCCTTGTCAGTCTATTTTTCAAGATGAACGCTCTCACAACATTAGACGAATTTCAGGCCATCGCCGGCGACTCCTCGGAGTTTTCGCTGGGCGACGCGGCGGGCCAGGCCCGGATCCGCGAGATTCCATACAACTACACCTCGTTTTCTGACCGTGAAGTCGTGATTCGACTGCTGGGTGACAGGGCCTGGGCGCTGCTCAATGAACTGCGCGGCGAGCGTCGCACCGGCCGCTCAGCGCGCATGCTCTATGAAGTGCTTGGCGATATCTGGGTGGTGCAGCGCAATCCCTACCTGCAAGACGACCTGCTGGACAACCCCAAGCGTCGCAAGTTGCTGGTGGAGGCCTTGCAACACCGGCTCGGGGAGGTCGAAAAGCGCCGTACACCCGACACGCATGCCGATCGTGACCTGATCGTGGGCGAGTTACTGGTTTTGGCGAGGGCGGCTGTAGATCGCTTTTCTGCCTCTTTCCAGGCCATGACTGAGCTGCGGCGCAAGACGCAACGCAAGCTGGGCAAGTGCACGCAAAAAGACAATATCAAGTTCGACGGTTTGTCGCGTGTCTCGCATGTGACCGACGCGACAGACTGGCGTGTCGAGTACCCGTTTGTGGTGCTGACCCCTGACACCGAAGTCGAAATGGTCGGCATGGTCAAGGCCTGCATCGAGTTGGGCCTGACGATCGTGCCACGTGGCGGCGGTACCGGCTACACCGGCGGCGCCATCCCCCTGACCTGGAAGTCAGCGGTGATCAACACCGAAAAACTCGAAGTCATGACCGAGGTGCAAAAAGTCATGCTGCCAGGTCTGGCCGAACCGGTCCCCACCATTTGGACCGAAGCGGGCGTGGTCACGCAGCGCGTGGCTGACATGGCCGACCGGGCCGGTTTTGTCTTTGCGGTCGACCCAACCTCGGCCGAAGCCTCTTGCATAGGCGGGAACATCGCCATGAACGCGGGCGGCAAAAAAGGCGTGCTGGGGGGCACGGCGGTGGACAACCTGGCCTCCTGGCGCATGGTCACGCCCGACGCGCAATGGCTGGAGGTGGTTCGTCTGAACCACAACCTGGGCAAGATTCACGATGTCGAGATGGCCAGTTTTGAGCTTAATTATTTTGAGGCTGACGGCAAGACGCCAATCCGCACCGAACGCATGGACATCCCGGGCAAGACTTTTCGAAAAGAAGGTCTGGGCAAAGACGTGACCGACAAGTTTCTGAGCGGCTTGCCCGGCATCCAGAAAGAAGGCTGTGACGGCCTGATCACCAGCGCCCGCTGGATCGTGCACAAAATGCCGGCGCACACCCGCACGGTGTGCCTGGAGTTTTTCGGCAACGCCAAAGATGCGGTGCCCAGCATTGTCGAGATCAAAGACTTCATGTTCGCCGAGCAAAAGCGCGCCGGCGCCATCCTGGCCGGCTTTGAACACCTGGACGACCGCTACCTCAAGGCCGTCGGTTACGCGACCAAGTCCAAGCGCGGCGGACTGCCCAAGATGGTATTGGTGGGCGACATTGCCGGTGACGATGCTGATGTGGTGGCGCGTGCCACTTCCGAGGTGGTGCGCATCGCCAATTCGCGCGCCGGCGAGGGCTTCATTGCCATCAGCGCCGATGCGCGTAAAAAATTCTGGTTGGACCGCAAGCGGACAGCGGCCATCTCGCGCCACACCAACGCCTTCAAGATCAACGAAGACGTGGTGATTCCGTTGCCACGCCTGGCCGAGTATTCGGACGGCATCGAGCGCATCAACATCGAACTCAGCCTGGCCAACAAGCTCAAGCTCTGCGATGCGCTCGAGGCTTTTTTCACCCAAGGTCAGTTGCCGCTGGGCAAGTCAGACGATGCCAATGAAATTCCGTCGGCTGAGTTGCTCGAAGACCGCGTGTCGCAGGCGCTTAGCCTGGTGCGGGAAGTGCGCAGCTTGTGGCGCGGCTGGCTCGATCAGGTCGAGCCCTTGTTTGCACAACTGCAAGACCACTCCTTGCGCGCCAGCTGGAAAACCCAGCTGCGCTTGCCGCTACAGGCCGTTTTCAATGGCGCGGCTTTTCAGCCCATCCTGGATGAGTGCAGCGCCATTCATGCCCGCGTGCTCAAAGGCCGCGTCTGGGTGGCGCTGCACATGCATGCGGGTGACGGCAATGTGCACACCAACCTCCCCGTCAACAGCGACAACTACGACATGCTGCAGACTGCGCACCGCGCCGTCGCCCGCATCATGGTGCTGGCGCGCTCGCTCGACGGCGTCATCTCCGGCGAGCACGGCATCGGCATCACCAAGCTGGACTTTTTGACCGAAGCCGAACTGCAGCCCTTTACCGACTACAAGCTGCGTGTAGACCCCGAAGGCAGGTTCAACAAAGGCAAGCTGCTGCGCGACGCGGCTTTTCCGGCTGATTTGACCAACGCCTACACACCCAGCTTCGGTCTGATGGGCCATGAATCGCTGATCATGCAGCAGTCCGACATCGGCGACATTGCCCACAGCATCAAGGACTGCCTGCGCTGCGGCAAGTGCAAGCCGGTGTGCGCCACCCATGTGCCGCGTGCCAACCTGCTGTACAGCCCGCGCAACAAAATCCTGGCGACTTCGCTGCTGATCGAAGCTTTTCTGTACGAGGAGCAAACCCGCCGCGGCATCTCCATCAAGCACTGGGAAGAGTTTGAAGACGTGGCCGACCACTGCACGGTCTGCCACAAGTGTCTGACGCCATGCCCGGTCAATATCGACTTTGGCGAAGTCTCCATGAATATGCGCAACCTCTTGCGCAAGATGGGCCAGAAGTCTTTTCGGCCCGGCAACGCCGCAGCCATGTTCTTTCTCAATGCGACCAATCCGCAGACCATCAAGTTCATGCGCAGCGCCATGGTCGATGTCGGCTTCAAGGCGCAGCGCCTGGCCCATGATTTATTGCGATCTTTTGCGCGCAAGCAGACGGCCAAGCCGCCGGCCAGCGTCGGCAAGGCGCCGGTCAAAGAGCAGGTGATTCACTTCATCAACAAGAAAATGCCCGGCGGCCTGCCCAAAAAGTCCGCCCGCGCTTTGCTGGACATTGAAGACAAGGACTACGTCCCGATCATCCGCGACCCCAAGCGCACGACGGCTGAAACGGAAGCGGTGTTTTATTTTCCCGGCTGCGGTTCGGAGCGCTTGTTCTCGCAGGTCGGGCTGGCCACGCAGGCCATGCTCTGGCATGCCGGTGTGCAGACCGTGTTGCCGCCTGGCTATTTGTGCTGCGGCTATCCGCAACGTGGCAGCGGTCAGTTTGACAAGGCCGACAAGATCATCACCGACAACCGCGTGCTGTTTCACCGCGTGGCCAACACGCTCAATTACCTGGACATCAAGACGGTGGTGGTGAGCTGCGGTACCTGCTACGACCAGTTGCAGGGCTACGAGTTCGACAAAATATTCCCCGGCTGCCGCATCATCGACATCCACGAATACCTGCTTGAGAAAAATATCACGCTGCGCACCGATGCGCCTGGCCAAGGTTATCTGTACCACGACCCCTGCCACAGCCCCATGAAGTTGCAGGAGCCCATGAAAACCGTGAAAGCGCTGATGGGCGACAACGTGCTTAAAAACGATCGTTGCTGCGGCGAGTCCGGCACCCTGGGTGTGACGCGGCCCGACATCTCGACGCAGATCCGCTATCGCAAAGAAGAAGAGCTGCAAAAAGGCGAAGCGGCCTTGCGTGCCAGTGGCGCCGTGGCGGCCCAGGGCAATGTGAAGATTCTCACCAGCTGCCCGAGCTGCCTGCAGGGGCTTTCGCGCTTTGGCGATGACCTCAACAACGGTCTTCTTGAAGCCGACTACATCGTCGTCGAGATGGCCAACCAGATTCTGGGTAAGGACTGGATGCCTGCCTATGTCGAGGCGGCCAACCACGGCGGCATCGAACGCGTGCTGGTTTAACCCCGGGAAACAATGGTTATGGCAGGACTACAAGCAGGTGCTCCGACACCCTCGGCCATCACGGTGCACAGCCAGTCAAGGCAGCTGCAGGTGGGGTTTTCCGATGGTTCAGACTTTCGCATTCCCTTTGAGTTGATGCGCGTGTACTCGCCCTCGGCCGAGGTGCAGGGCCACGGGCCCGGCCAGGAAGTGCTGCAGACCGGCAAGCGCGAGGTCACGCTGCTCGAGCTGGAGCCTGTCGGCAACTATGCTGTCAAGCCGGTGTTTTCAGACGGCCACGACAGCGGCCTTTTTTCCTGGGACTACCTGTACTTCCTGGGCTCTGAGCAAGACCGTTTGTGGGCTGATTACCTGGCCCGTTTGCAGGCGGCCGGCGTCGAGCGAGACGCCCCCATGAACGCGGCCGGCGGCTCGGCTTGCGCCAGTCATTGAGGCCTTGGTGATGAAAATCATTTTTCCGGCCACATCACTTCAAGCGGGGCATTGAGGACATGAGCCAGACCCATTTCGGATTTGAATCCGTCGAAGAGCAGGAAAAAGCCCGCCGTGTGCGTGGCGTTTTCGACTCGGTGGCGTCCAAATACGACGTCATGAACGACCTGATGTCCGCCGGACTGCACCGCGTCTGGAAGGCCTACACAGTCAAAGTGGCCGATGTGCGCGAGGGCCAGTCGGTGCTTGATATCGCCGGCGGAACGGGTGATTTGGCCATGGCTTTTGCGCCGCAAGTTGGCGCCAGCGGCCGGGTGGTACACACCGACATCAACGCAGCCATGCTCAGCGAAGGGCGTAACCGTTTGCTCGATGCCGGGGTGGCTTTGCCCACCCTGGTCTGCGATGCCGAGAAATTACCTTTTCCCGATGCCAGTTTTGACCTGGTGACCGTTGCTTTCGGTCTGCGCAACATGACCCACAAGGAGGTGGCGCTGCAGGAAATGCACCGCGTCCTCAAGCCCATGGGTAAATTGCTGGTGTTGGAGTTTTCCAAAGTTGCCAAGCCGCTGGCGAAGGCTTATGACTGGTACTCCTTCAAAGTGCTGCCACTTTTGGGCAAATGGGTGGCCAATGACGATGCCAGTTACCGCTACCTGGCGGAGTCCATCCGCATGCACCCGGACCAGGATGCACTGAAGACCATGATGCATAAAGGGGGTTTTGGTCATGTGGACTATCACAACCTTTCTGGCGGTATGGTGGCCTTACATGTTGCAATTAAGTGTTGATTTCCAAAGGATTGACTGAATTTGACGATTTCCTTTGTTGGAATTTCTGAAATAGTCAAGAATCGATTTAAAGGAGACATTATGAAAATCTGGTCAACCCTGTCTTTGGTCGCGCTCACTGTGGCCATGGTGTTCACTGGCGCTGACGCCGAAGCTAAGCGCATGGGCGGTGGCAAGTCGGTCGGCAAGCAGTCGTCCAATGTCACTCAGCGCGAGGCCGCACCTGCTGCAGCCAAACCAGCTGCTCCCGCCGCCGCACCTGCTGCCGCTGCACCCAAGCGACCTTGGGGCGCCATGCTGGGCGGTCTGGCCGCAGGCCTTGGCTTGGCCTGGCTGGCCTCATCCCTGGGTTTTGGCGAGGGCATGGCCCAGTTCATGACCTTTGCGCTGGCCGCCCTGGCCATCATGTTGGTGGTCGGTTTTGTCTTGCGCTACCTGAAGTCCCGCCGTGAAGGCGCCGGTCAGACCTCAGAATCACCCTTCGCTTTCCAAGGCGCCGGTGCAAGCCCTGCGCCTGGCTACAGCCCTGCCAATGTCGGTAACGACGCTTCGGCCCGGCCCTGGGAGCGTGCAAGCACTGCCTTTGAGGCTTCTCCGGCTGCAAACGGCACTGCGGCTCAAGGCGGCTCCATGATCGGGTCAGCTTTGCTGGGCGCACAGACTTGGGGCGTTCCTGCGGGGTTTGACTCCGAGGGTTTTCTGGCCGCCTGCAAAACCAATTTTGTGACGCTGCAAGGCGCTTGGGATCGTTCAGACATCAGTGCATTGCGCGAGATGATGACCGATGAAATGCTTGATCAGATCAAAACCCAGTTGGCTGAACGTGAGTCGCACACCGGAGGTACGGTCAACAAGACTGACGTATTGCGCTTGGATGCGCAGCTGCTCGGTATTGAAGAAACGACGGAGGTTTATCTGGCCAGCGTCGAATTCTCCGGAATGATCCGCGAAGACGAATCTGCGGGCCCCAGCCCATTTCGCGAGGTCTGGAACATGTCCAAGCCGCGTCATGGCGCAGGCGGCTGGCTGGTGGCGGGCGTACAGGCCTTGCAATGATTTAAGGTTTGCGCGCAGGCCAACCGGTCGGCGCCGCATTTATCCGTCAAAATCGGGGACGTATGAATACATCGTCCCCTTTTTCTTTTCTGGAATCCTTCGTCAAGCAACTTCAACCGCCGCCCTGGCTGGTGGCTGAGGGACAGCAGCGGCTGGTGCTGCTGCTCAACCATGTGTTGATGCAGGAAAAAGAAGCCCAGAGCCGGTTGGCCCGCAAAAAAGGCAGCGTCGTGCGCGCCCAATGGGCTGGCTTTTCCTTGGATTTGCTGATCACCCCCGCCGGACTGACCGACCTGGCCCCGGCCGGTGTGCCAGCAGATCTGACGCTGATCATTACTGAGCAAGCCCCCTGGACTCTGGCCCAGTCGGTGCTGCAAGGCAAAGCACCGGCGGTGAAAATTGAGGGCGACGTGATGCTGGCAGCCGAGCTGGGCTGGTTGGCTGACAACCTGCGTTGGGACATCGAGGAGGACCTGTCCCGCCTGTTCGGTGATGTGCCTGCGCATGCCATGGTTGATGCCGGTCAGCGCTTGCTGGCCAGGCTGCGCACTTTCCTGGCGCAAGCGCCCAAGCCGTCATTTGGCACAGCCTCCAAAGACCTGCAGGCGGGCACATGAGCCGGTTGTTTCGCGGGTTTTTTATCGTCTGGACGGTACTGCGCTTTGGTCTTGATGAGCTGGTGCTGTCGAGCTTCAAAAACCCCTGGATACGTCTTTTAAAGCGCATCGTCTGCCTCGGTCGCAATCTGAACGCGCCGCGCGGTGAGCGACTGCGCCTGGCGCTGGAAAGACTAGGCCCTATTTTTGTGAAGTTCGGCCAGGTCATGTCAACGCGGCGCGATCTGCTGCCCCTGGATATCGCGAATGAATTGGCTAGCCTGCAAGACCGCGTGCCGCCGTTTGAATCGGCTGTGGCGGTTGCCATCATCGAGCGCGCTTTTGGCCGGCCTCTGGACAGTATTTTTGCCAGTTTTGAGCAAACGCCGGTGGCCAGTGCCTCCATTGCCCAGGTGCACTTTGCGGTGTTGCCCGGCGGGCGTGAAGTCGCCGTCAAAGTCTTGCGGCCCAACATGCTGCCGGCCATTGAAAAAGACCTGGCCCTGATGCACATGATGGCCAGCTGGGTCGAGCGCTTGTCTGCTGACGGCAAGCGGCTCAAACCCCGCGAAGTGGTGGCCGAATTCGACACCTATTTGCATGATGAGTTGGACTTGTTGCGAGAAGCCGGTAACGCAGCCCAATTGCGGCGCAACATGCAGGGCTTGGATCTGGTGTTGATTCCGGAGATGGTCTGGGACTTCTGCATGACCGACGTGATGGTGATGCAGCGCATGAAGGGCGTGCCCATCAGCCAGGTGCAGCGTCTGCGCGATGCCGGCGTGGACATCCCCAAGCTGGCCCGGGACGGCGTGACAATTTTTTTCACCCAGGTTTTTCGCGATGGCTTTTTCCACGCCGACATGCACCCGGGCAATATTCAGGTCAGCCTGGATGCTGCCACTTTCGGGCGCTATATCTCGCTGGATTTCGGCATCGTCGGAACGCTCACTGAAGTCGATAAGGAATACCTGGCGCAAAACTTTTCGGCATTTTTCAGGCGCGACTACAAGCGCGTGGCCGAGCTGCACATCGAGTCGGGTTGGGTGCCGGCGCGCACGCGTGTGGACGAGCTCGAGTCGGCTATCCGCGCCTGCTGCGAGCCTTACTTTGACCGTCCGCTCAAAGAAATCTCGCTTGGCATGGTGCTTTTGCGGCTGTTCCAGACCTCGCGGCGCTTTGATGTGGAAGTCCAGCCTCAGCTGGTGCTGCTGCAAAAAACGCTGCTGAACGTTGAGGGCCTGGGCCGCGAACTCGACCCGGACCTTGATTTGTGGAGCACCGCCAAGCCTTTTCTGGAGAAATGGATGCTCGAGCAGATCGGGCCGAAAAAATTGTTGGCCCAGCTCAAGGCCGAAGCGCCCAGCTACGCCAAACTGCTGCCGACATTGCCTCGACTTTTGCATCAGCTTCTCAAGCAACAGGTCTCGGGCCAGCGCAGCGAACTCAGCGAACTGCTAGAGGAGCAAAAACGAACCAACAAGCTGTTGCGCGGCCTGCTTTACGTCGGTATCGGGTTTTTGCTGGGGGTGCTGGCCGTCTTGCTGCTGCCCGCCCAGTAAATTGAAAGCTGCCGGAGCCAGCGCCTATAATTGAGGGTTTGCATCCTGACGCCTTTTTCAGGCGCACTTGCCCACTTTAAAACCCCTCAAAATATGCCAATCTACGCTTACAAATGCGAGTCCTGCGGGCATACCAAGGACGTTTTACAAAAAATGTCGGACGCTCCTTTGAGTGATTGCCCCCAATGCAATGCGCCTGCTTTTAAAAAACAAGTGACGGCCGCCGGTTTTCAGCTCAAAGGCTCCGGCTGGTATGCGACAGATTTTCGGGGCGGCAATTCGGCCGCTTCGGCACCGGCAAGCTCTGAAGCTGCCCCGGCTGGTGCAACCAGCGCCGACACCGCATCAACGACCAGCTCGGCGGCACCCGCCAGCGCCCCTGCTGCTGCACCTGCAGCGCTTAACACGGGTCATTCTGCGTGATGGCCGCCGTACGTCGCTGGTTGTTGGCGGGTCTGCTGGTGCTGGTGCCACTGGCCATCACGGTCTGGTTGTTGGACTGGATCGTTGGCACGCTGGATCAGACTTTACAAATACTGCCACGCCAATGGCATCCTGACTATTTGATTGGTTTTCATGTGCCGGGCTTTGGCGTCCTGCTGGCGCTCGGTATCGTGCTGCTGATCGGGGCCGTGGCGAGTAACTTCTTGGGCCGCAAGCTGGTTGGTTGGTGGGACGCGCTGCTCGGCCGAATCCCCATCGTCCGTTCGATTTACTCCAGCGTCAAACAGGTCTCGGACACTTTGTTCTCCGAAAATGGCAATGCATTTCGCAAAGCAGTGCTGGTGCAGTGGCCGCGTGAAGGCGTCTGGACCATCGGCTTTCAGACCGGCACGCCGGGCGGTGATGTGGTCAACCACTTGGGCACAGACTACCTCAGTGTGTATGTGCCCACCACGCCGAATCCGACCGGCGGCTACTTTGTCATGTTCAAGGCCAGCGACTGCATTGAGCTTCAGATGAGCGTTGATGAAGCACTGACCTATGTGATTTCCATGGGCGTAGTCTCTCCTGGCAACACTCCCCCTAAAAAACTGTCCTGATTTTTGGCCGGACGCTGCGTCGCCCGTTTCGCCTGAATTGTTAACCGAGAAGTAAACCCGTATGTCCATCGCCTCCCAAATGCGCTCCCACTATTGCGGCCTGGTCACCGACGCCTTGATGGGTCAGACGGTCAGCTTGTGCGGCTGGGTGAACCGCCGCCGTGACCATGGCGGGGTGATCTTCATTGACCTGCGCGACCGCGAAGGCTATGTGCAGGTGGTCTGTGACCCGGACCGCGCCGATATGTTCAAAACTGCTGAAGGCGTTCGCAACGAGTTCTGTGTTCAGATCAAGGGCCTGGTGCGTGCCCGCCCCGAGGGCACTGTCAACGACAACCTCAAAAGCGGCAAGATTGAAGTGCTGTGCCACGAACTCACCGTGCTCAACCCCAGCGTGACGCCGCCCTTTCAGCTGGACGATGACAACCTGTCGGAAACCACGCGCCTGACCCACCGGGTGCTGGACCTGCGCCGCCCTTACATGCAAAACAACCTGATGCTGCGCTACCGCGTGGCCATGGAAACGCGCAAGTTCCTTGATGCCAATGGCTTCATCGACATCGAAACACCGATGCTCACCAAAAGCACGCCCGAAGGCGCGCGTGACTACCTGGTGCCCAGCCGCGTCAACGAAGGCCAGTTCTTTGCGCTGCCGCAAAGCCCGCAACTCTTCAAGCAGTTGCTCATGGTCGCCGGCTTTGACCGCTACTACCAGATCACCAAGTGCTTTCGCGACGAAGACTTGCGTGCTGACCGCCAGCCGGAATTCACGCAAATTGATATTGAAACCTCGTTCATGGCTGAGCAGGACATCCGCGACATGTTCCAGGGCATGATCAGCAATATTTTCAAGACCGTGCTGGCCACCGACCTGGGCGAGTTCCCTGTGATGGCTTATCACGACGCGATGCACCGCTTTGGCTCGGACAAGCCCGACCTGCGCGTGAACCTCGAATTCACCGAGCTCACCGACGTCATGGCCAGCGTGGACTTCAAGGTCTTCAGCACCCCCGCCACCACACCCGGCGGGCGCGTGGTCGGCCTGCGCGTGCCGGGCGGCTCGGAGATGAGCCGCGGCGAGATCGACGGCTACACCGAGTTCGTCAAGATTTACGGCGCAAAAGGCCTGGCCTGGGTCAAGGTCAACGACGTCAGCAAGGGCCGTGACGGTCTGCAAAGCCCGATTGTCAAGAATCTGCATGACGAGGCGATCGCCGAAATTCTGAAGCGTTGCGGCGCGCAAAACGGCGACATTATTTTCTTTGGCGCTGACAAGGCCAAGGTCGTCAACGACAGCATAGGCGCGCTGCGCCTGAAGGTCGGTCACAGCGAGTTCGGCAAGAAAACCGGTCTCTTCACCAAGGGCTGGAAGCCGCTGTGGGTGGTGGACTTTCCGATGTTCGAGCATGACGAGGAAAACAACCGCTGGAGCGCTGTGCACCATCCGTTCACGGCCCCTAAAGACGGCCACGAAGACTGGATGGACACCGATCCCGGCCGTTGCATCGCCAAGGCCTACGACATGGTGCTCAACGGCTGGGAACTCGGCGGCGGCTCGGTGCGTATTCACCGCGCTGACGTGCAGAGCAAAGTCTTCACTGCGCTCAAGATCGGGCCCGAGGAGGCCCAGGAGAAGTTCGGCTTCCTGCTCGATGCACTGCAATACGGCGCGCCGCCGCACGGTGGTCTGGCCTTCGGTCTGGACCGCATCGTCACCATGATGACGGGTGCCGAGTCGATACGCGACGTGATCGCCTTCCCCAAAACCCAGCGCGCCCAGTGCTTGCTCACGCACGCGCCTAGCCCGGTGGACGAAAAGCAGTTGCGCGAACTCCACATCCGCCTGCGCAACCCGCTGCCGGCTTGAGCCTTCGGGCCCACGCCCTGTGGCCAGGACCCACGCGCCAACACCCGCATGACACCGCCCAAGCTGCCGGTCTCGGTGCTGGTGGTGATCTACACGCCGGCGAGTGAAGTTCTGCTGATCCGGCGCGCCGACCATGCCGAGTTCTGGCAAAGCGTCACGGGTTCTGTGGATTCGCAAGACGCCAGCTTGCGCGACACCGCCGCGCGCGAGGTGCAGGAAGAAACCGGCCTGAGCGTTCAGCCTGCCGACCTACAGGACTGGGGCATCGCCAATGTCTATGAAATTTACCCTGCCTGGCGCCACCGTTACGCTCCAGGTGTGACGCACAACACGGAGCATGTGTTCGGCTTGTGCGTGCCCAGTGCGCTGCCTGTCCGGTTGAGCCCGCTGGAGCACACCGCCTGGCAATGGCTGGAGTGGCGGGCGGCGGCTGATCTTTGCTTTTCAGCTTCAAACGCCGAAGCCATCTTGCATTTGCCTCAGTTTCTCAGTACCCGCGCCTGAAAATCCGGTGTGCTTTGCCGGCTGTTTGGCATTGTTTGGAATTTGTGTCACCCTCTGCACATGCCCGCTTCCGCTTTATTGATCAGATCGCGCCCGCCCTTGTTGCTGCAAGGTGGTGCTGAGTACTTTCCCGCACTGATTGCGGCGATGGACCGTGCCGAGTATTGGATTCAGCTGGAAACATATATTTTTGATTTCCACGGTGCGGGCGCGCAAGTGGCTCAAGCCTTGATCCGTGCAGCCCGCCGCGGTGTGACGGTTCAAGTGCTGGTAGACGGCATCGGTACCGCCGAGCTGCAGCCCGAATGGCAGGCGCAGTTCACAGCAGCCGGCCTGCATTGGCAGGTCTATTCTCCTTTGACCCGCAGCTGGCCTGGCCTGAGCCTTTTGTGGCCCGAGCAGTGGCGACGCTTGCACCGTAAATTGTGCGTCGTCGACCGACGTCAGGTTTTCTGTGGCGGCATCAACATCCTTGATGACTTTTACGACCCGCACTACGGTCAATTGAGCGCACCCCGTTTGGATTTTGCAGTCGTACTGGAAGGTCCGGTGGCTGAAGCTGCTTCTGAAGCCGTAGCCCTTTTGTGGTGGCGTGTGCAAGCGGGCTACAGTGCGCGCCACCATCATTTGGGTGAGGCTTGGGAGGCCTTCAAAGCGGCCGGTTATGGCGGACGCGTCAGCGCGGCGCATCTGGCACGCAGCCGCGCCGCAGCCTTGGTGGGGCGACCGCAGCAGGCCGGCCGCAGCCAGAGTCTGCCGGCCGCGCGCGCAGGCCTCTTGCTGCGCGACAACTTACGCCATCGCAACACCATCGAGCGGGCCTATCGCAAAGCCATAGGGCAGGCGCGTCATGACATCGTGATTGCCAATGCCTATTTTTTGCCGGGTGGGCGCCTGCGCCGCGCGCTCATCAAGGCGGCACGGCGCGGCGTCAAAGTCACGCTCTTGCTGCAAGGCAAGTACGAGTACTTTATGCAATACCACGCGGCTCGACCGGTCTACGGCGCTTTGCTGGAGGCCGGCGTTGAAATCCATGAGTACGCGGCAGGTTTTTTGCACGCCAAAGTGGCGGTGGTGGACGGACGATGGGCCACAGTGGGCTCGTCTAACCTGGACCCTTTGAGTCTTTTGCTCGCCCGGGAAGCCAACATGGTGATGGATGACCACAGCTTTGCGCAAGGGCTGCGCGAGCGCTTAGAGGGCGCCATGCAGGGCGGCAGACGCCTGCAAAGTGCCCAATACAGCCGGCGTCCGTGGTTCGAGCGTTTGCTGGATCTGGCCGCCTATGCTTTGATGCGCCTGGCGCTGCTGGTGACCCGCCAACGCTACTGAATACGCTCGATTTAGCAGACTGTTAATATCAGCCATGGACATGAAATCAAGCCTCCCAACAACCATCGCTGCCGGTGCTTTAGACGATGAAGGAACTCCTGTTTCGGTCAAAATCAGGGAGCGCCTTGTGCAGTCACGCAAGCGCTTTCATGCGAACGACAATATTGCTGCGTTCATTGAGCCCGGCGAGCTCGAAAAGCTGCTCGACGAAGTCGAGCTCAAGATGCAAGGGGTGCTCGACAGTCTGGTGATCGACACCGAACAAGACCACAACACCAACAACACGGCACGCCGGGTTGCCAAGATGTACCTCAATGAGGTTTTCAAGGGCCGTTATGTCGCGGCGCCGCCCATCACGGAGTTCCCCAATGCGGAGCACCTCAATGAGTTGATGATCGTGGGTCCGATCACGGTGCGTAGTGCCTGTTCACATCATTTTTGTCCGGTCATCGGCCAGGTCTGGATCGGTGTCATGCCCAACGAGCACACCAACGTGATCGGTCTTTCCAAATACGCGCGCCTGGCCGAGTGGATCATGGGTCGCCCGCAGATCCAGGAAGAGGCGGTGGTGCAACTGGCTGATTTGATTCAGTCCAAGACCCAACCCGACGGGCTGGCCATTGTGATGGAGGCCTCCCATTACTGCATGGGTTGGCGCGGCGTCAAAGACCTCGACAGCAAGATGATCAATTCGGTCATGCGCGGCGTGTTTTTGAAAGACCCGAACTTGCGCCGTGAATTTTTAGCACTCATTCCCAAAAAAATCTAAGGACCAAGTTGCCAGCAAGTGTTGAAGCAGCTGCGCTTCGACCGACCCGCACAGACAGCGCTTTGTACCTTTTATCTTTCAAGGATTTTCATCATGTTGGTCAGACTTCTTTATGCCAGTCGCGCTGTTGAGCCGCACAACACAGAAGCCACGGACGCCATACTGGCGCAGTCGCGAACCCATAACCCGGCCTCTGGCATCACCGGTATTCTTTGTTACGGCGGCGGTATTTTTCTGCAAGCCTTGGAAGGCGGGCGCAGCGCCGTCAACGAACTCTACGGTCACATACAGCGTGATCCCCGGCACAAGGATGTGGTTTTGCTGAGCTACGATGAAATCAGCGAGCGTAGTTTTGGCAGCTGGACCATGGGGCTGGTCAATATCGCCAAGCTCAACACTTCCATCTTGCTCAAATACTCTGAGCGCCCTGAATTCGATCCCTATTCGGTCTCCGGCAATGTCTCTTTGGCTTTGCTGCAGGAGTTGATGGCGACCGCTTCTATCGTCGGGCGTTCCTGACGCTTTGGACACTCTGATCGCCGGCTGCGATTTCTCCAGCAGCCCCAGCCGCCGCAAACCCATTGTGTTTGCCACCGGCACCGTGCAGCAAGCGCGGGTGCAACTGGCAGGGCTCGAGAAAACAGAGTCACTCGATGACTTTTCTGCTTGGCTGCGCCAGGACCGTGCCTGGATCTGCGCTTTTGACTTTCCCTTCGGTCTGCCACGCGAGTTGGTGCAAACGCTGGACTGGCCGCTGAAGTGGCACGACTGCATGGCGCACTACGCCAGCTTGAGCCGGACGCAGGTCCGCGACACCTTCGCTGCGTTTTGCAATGCCCGCCCGGCCGGCCGTAAATTCGCCCACCGTGCAACCGATGTGCCGGCCGGCTCCAGCAGCTCCATGAAATGGGTCAATCCGCCGGTCGCTTACATGCTGCACGCCGGCGTGCCCAGGTTGATCGATGCCGGTGTGTCCTTGCCGGGCCTGGGCCATCCATCGGCTGACCCGTCCCGCGTCGCCCTGGAAGGCTACCCTGGTCTGTTGGCGCGGGAGTTGCTGGGCACGTCGCCGCGCAGCTATAAAAACGATGCCAAGGCGCTGCAAACGCCCGAGCGACTGATCGCACGCAAAGACATGCTGACTGCGCTCGAACACGGCCAGACGCGGCTGGGTCTGCGGCTCAAACTCACGCATGCGCAGCGTGAGCGTTTGATTGATGACGCCACGGGCGACTCGCTGGATGCCGTGCTGTGCCTGATGCAGGCAGCCTGGGCTCAACAGCAGCATGCCGCAGGGCATTCACGCTATGGACTGCCGGCGGTGGTCGATCCGCTTGAGGGCTGGATCATCACCGCTTGAGCTGCTTCAAGCGCAAAATGCATCTTGAACAAAAAGGACTCAGGATGAGGATCGCTTGGGGAAAATGGTTGGCAATCGGCAGCTTGCGCAAAGCCTTCCTCATGCGGCAGCTGACGGTAACGTGCTTCATGCTCAAGGAATCGACCGCACCGCGGGTGCCCAGGCTGCAAGCTATCGCCTTGTTGAGTGCAGGGCTGCTGATTGTGTTTGTGCATGGCGCAGCGTCAGCGGCTGAGCTGAGTCTGCCGGGGCAGTCGCTGCCAGCCTGGACGGGGGTGGTGACCCATGTGGTGGATGGCGATACGGTGTATGTCCGGCCCTTGGCCGGCGGCGTCTCGCGCAGCTTGCGCCTGCTGGGCATGGATGCGCCTGAAATTTGCCAGGAAGGCGGCGTGGCGGCCCGCGATGCCTTGAATGAGCGTGTTTTTCAACGGCAAGTTCAGGTGCAGGTGCATAGCACCGACGACTACGGCCGCGACCTGGTCAGGCTTTATCTCGCCAGTGAAGACGTGGGGCAGTGGATGGTTCAGCGTGGTCACGCCATGTCTTACCGATTCAGGCAGGACCCGGGTCCTTATGCCGAGGCAGAGCGGCGCGCCCAGATTTTGCGGCGAGGCATTTTTGCCGGCTTGCCGCCGGAAAACCCCAGAGACTTCAGGCGCCGCCACGGCCCGTGCACGCTCTAGCCTTGCAAATGGTCGAAGCTGGCTACGCTGTCAGTGGACGCCGGACTGTGTGCCGCAGACTTTGCAGCCGGGTGCGCGACGGGTGCCAATTTCGCTCCAGCGCATGTGCAGCGCATCCAGCATCAACAGCCGGCCGGCCAGTGACTCGCCCGCAGCGCAGAGCAACTTGAGCGCCTCTGCAGCCTGCATGCTGCCAATGATGCCTACCAGCGGTGCAAACACGCCCATGGTGGCGCACTGGGTTTCTTCGGGGGCCTCTTCCTCAGGAAACAGGCAGGCATAGCAGGGGGCCAGGGGCTGGCGCGTGTCAAAAACAGACACCTGCCCATCCATGCGCAGAGCCGCGCCCGAGACCAGCGGCTTTTTGTGATGCACACAGGCCTTGTTGATGGCATGGCGGGTTTGAAAATTGTCGGTGCAGTCAAGCACCACGTCGGCCGCCTGCACCCAGGCTTGCAGCGCCTGGCCTTCGGCCTTGGCCGTGACGGCCGTGACAATCACGTCCGGGTTGATCTGGCCAATCGCCATGGCGACCGAGTCGGCCTTGAAACTGCCCACGCGCGCCAGAGTGTGGGCGATTTGCCGTTGCAAATTGGTGGTGTCGACGCGGTCAGGGTCCACCACGGTGATATGGCCGACACCCGCACTGCCCAGGTACAAGGCAGCCGGAGAGCCCAGACCGCCGGCCCCGATGACCAGGGCATTGGCAGCCAGCAGCCGCGCCTGACCCTCGACCCCGATTTCTTCGAGCAGGATATGCCGCGAGTAACGCAGCAACTGGGAATCGTTCATGGCAGGCACAAGGCTGCAGGCTTGGCCGGTGTTGCGCTCAGTCTGCTTTCTCGGCCTTGCGCTCGACCATGGTTTTGCTGGCCACGACCGGGCGACCCTTGAGATGGTTGATGGCTTGCATCAACGGAAAGTCTTTGTCGCTGCCGAACTCGGGCGGACGGCGTTGCTCAGGGGGTTTACGCGATTCTTCTTCAAGTCGCTTCAGCGCTTCTTCGCGGGCCTTTTCGCGGGCCGGGTCCTTGACTTCAGCGCCCTGACCGCTGTTGAGGTGTTTTTCAAGATCTGCTTCGCGCGTGCGCAAGGCGGCGAAGGGGCTGCCTTCCAGGGTTTCATCGACCATCACGTCCGGAATGATGCCCTTGGCCTGGATGGATTTGCCGCTGGGCGTGTAATAACGTGCCGTGGTGAGTTTTAAGCCGGTGTCAGGTCCCAGCGGCCGCACCGTCTGCACCGAGCCTTTGCCAAAGGTTTGGTTGCCCATGATGGTGGCACGCTTGTGGTCTTGCAGTGCGCCGGCCACGATTTCGCTGGCTGAGGCCGAGCCTTCGTTGACCAGTACCACCAGCGGCACGTTTTTCAGCGCAGCGGGCAGGCGTTTGAGCGGATCGGTTCCGCGGCGGGCATAAAACTCCGGCGAGGCTTTGTAAGTGAATTTGCTTTCTGCCAACTGGCCGTTGGTGGACACCACGGTCACGTTCTCAGGCAAAAAAGCCGCCGACACGGCGACCGCGGCATCGAGCAGGCCACCCGGGTCGTTGCGAAGGTCGAGAACCAGGCCTTTGAGCTTGGGCTCTTGCTTGTAAATCTGCTCGAGTTTGGTCACGAAGTCTTCGACCGTGCGCTCCTGGAACTGGCTCAGGCGGATCCAGGCATAGCCGGGTTCCAGCACTTTGCTACGCACCGATTGCGTACGGATCTCCTCGCGCGTGATCGACACGGGGAAAGTGCGATTCTCGTCTTTACGGAAAATGGTCAGCAAGACCTTGGTCCTGGGCTCGCCGCGCATTTTCTTGACGGCCTCATTCAAGGTGAGACCCTTGACAAAGGTGTCATCAATTTTGGTGATCAGGTCGTTGGGCTTGAGGCCGGCACGGTCTGCAGGCGAACCTTCGATCGGCGAGACCACTTTCACCAGACCGTCTTCCTGGCTGATTTCGATGCCGACGCCGACAAAACGGCCTGTAGTGCCCTCACGGAATTCTTTGAAGGACTTTTTATCAAAATAAACCGAGTGCGGGTCCAGGCTGGCGACCATGCCGGAGATGGCGTCAGTGATGAGTTTTTTATCATCGACCGGCTCGACGTAATCACTTTTGACCATGCCAAACACCGCCGCGAGTTGTTGCAACTCTTCCAGCGGCAAGGGGGTCATAGCGCCCCTGGCAACGGCTTGCAACTGCACAGTGGTCAGCGCGCCGGCCATGGCGCCTACTGCGATCCAGCCGCTGATCTTTAATTTCTGACCCATACAAACACCTTGGTTGGTCTTGCTCCGGGCATTTCGGCAACAGGTGTTGCACATGCCCTAGCAGGAATCAAGAGAAATATACACCTTGGCGCCCGGCCTTGCACCACATTGCAAGGATGGGCCCGCGAAAGTTTCAGCCGTGGCCCTGGCTGGCAACCGCTGCGGCTGCTTTGGCGATGGCCTCGGCGTCGCCCAGGTAGTAGTGGCGAATCGGCTGCAAAGCCGCGTCCAGTTCATACACCAGGGGGATGCCATTGGGTATGTTCAGTCCCACGATGTCTTCTTTGGACATGTTGTCCAGGTACTTGATCAGCGCCCGGATGGAGTTGCCGTGCGCGGACACCACGATGCGCTTGCCCGACTTGATGGCAGGGGCTATGGACTCGTTCCAAAACGGCAGTACGCGGGCGACCGTGTCCTCCAGGCACTCGGTCAGGGGCACCTGCGCGGGCTGCAGTTTGGCGTAGCGCGGGTCTTGGCGCTCGCAACGCGCATCGTCTGCGCTCAGTGCCGGCGGCGGGATGTCATAGCTGCGGCGCCAGGCCAGCACCTGCGCATCGCCGTATTTTTGAGCTGTTTCGGCTTTGTTCAGACCCTGCAGCGCGCCGTAGTGACGCTCGTTCAGCCGCCAGCTGTGCACCACCGGCAGCCAGGTGCGACCCATTTGGTCGAGCACATGCCACAGTGTGCGCGTGGCACGTTGGAGCACGCTGGTGTAGGCCAGATCAAAGTCGTAGTTTTCTGCCTTGAGCAGCTTGCCGGCACTTTGCGCCTGATCAATGCCGGTGGGCGTCAAGTCCACATCGGTCCAGCCGGTGAATCGGTTTTCAAGGTTCCAGGTGGACTCGCCGTGGCGGATAAGCACTAATTTGTACATGGGGTGGTTCGGGAAAAGGGCTGAAAAATGCCTAAGGGAACAGTCACAAAAAAATGTCCGGAAATCGCCGGTTTCGGGGTCTTGCCAACCGGCCGTATGCGCCAGTCTTGCCCTGCATTCTAAAATCACTGCTTTATGGCCCTGTGGCGCAACACTCAAAAGGTTCAAATTGAAATTTCTCATCGACAACTGGATGCTGATTTCCGTCGCATTGGCGTCGGGCGGCATGCTCCTGTGGCCCCTGATTGCCGAGAGCGCTTCGGCCGGCAAGCTCAGCCCGACGGCTGCCGTGCAACTTATTAACCGTGAAAAGGCGGTGGTGATTGACGTGGGCGAACCGCATGAATTTGCGGCCGGCCACGTGGGCGGCTCCAAAAACATTCCTTTCGGTCAGCTCGAAGAAAAGCTGCCTGGCCTGGTCAAAAACAAGGCCCTGCCCGTGATTCTGGTGTGCCCGCTGGGCGCGCGCGCCGGCCGCGCGGTGGCGGTGGCCAAAAAAATGGGCTATGAGCAGGCGCAAAGCCTGGGCGGTGGGCTCAAATCATGGCGAGAAGCCAATTTACCGGTTGAAAAAGCCTGAAAAAGACAGGAGCCCTGAACATGCCTACCGTCAAAATTTACACCACCGGCACCTGCCCCTACTGCCTGCAGGCCAAAGCCTTGCTCAAGCAGCGCGGTGTTGCAGAACTCGAAGAAATCCGCGTCGACCTGCTGCCCGGCCAGCGCGAAACCATGATGCAGATCACAGGCCGGCGCACAGTACCCCAGATTTTCATCGGCCAAACCCATGTGGGCGGTTGCGACGACCTGGTCGCGCTGGATGGCCGTGGCGGTTTGCTGCCATTGCTTGCAGTGGCTTGAGACTGAGCACCTTTTCCGGCCTGAGATAATCTTTTGTTAAAGCCCTCATTGGCCCGACGTCTTCCTATTTATCGTTTTTTGAAAGAGCACCATGGCAGAAGCCAATCTTGAACCGGTTTTTCAGATTCAGCGCGTTTACCTCAAAGATGTGTCGCTGGAGCAGCCCAATTCCCCCGAAATCCTGATGCAGCAAGAGCAACCCAGCGTGGACATTCAGTTGGGCGTCGAAACCAAACCGGTGGTCGAAGGCATTTTTGAGGTCACTGTGACCGCCACTGTGCACACCAAGATCCAAGACAAGACGGTCTTCATGGTTGAAGCCAAGCAAGCCGGCATTTTTGAAGTGCGCAACATCGACCCCGAGCAGCTCGGCTCTATCTTGGGCATTGCCTGCCCGCAGATTGTCTACCCCTACCTGCGCGGTAATGTGGCAGACATGATTCAACGTGCCGGCTTTCCGCCCGTACACCTGGCCGAAATCAACTTTCAGGCCATGTACCAGCAGCAGGCCGAAGACGCCAGCCAGGCCGCTCCCCAGATCATTGTTTAAGCCTTGAACGCCGCCCTGCACACCGTCCGGGCAACTCCGTTAGGCCACGCGGTATGAAAATCTGCGTCCTGGGTGCCGGGGCTTGGGGCACCGCACTGGCTGTATCGGCCTGCAGCCAGGACCGGTCGCCGCATGCGCTCACGCTGTGGGCGCGCGATCCGGCACTGGTCACTGCCATCCAAAGCACCCGGCAAAACATGCGTTATCTGCCCGGTGTCGCGCTGCCCGAGTCCCTGCAAGTCACCGGCGGCGCAGCGAGCGCTTTAGAGACGACTGTGGCCGGACAAGACCTGGTCATCATTGCCACGCCCATGGCCGGCTTGCGCAGTGTGCTGCTGCGCTTGCAGGCAGCCAGGGTAGGCGTTCCGGTGGCCTGGCTGTGCAAGGGCTTTGAATCGCCAGAGGGTAAGAGTCCGGACGCAGGCGGCTTACTGGCCCATGAAATCTGTGCCCAGATGGCTCCCGACCTGGCTGCCGGCGTGCTGAGCGGGCCGAGTTTTGCGCGTGAAGTTGCCATGGGCCGGCCGACCGCGCTGGTGGCCGCCAGTGAACACGCCGGTGTGCGGGACGCGCTGGTGGCGGCTTTTCACCAGCCGACCTTGCGTGTCTACGCCAGCCATGACATGGTGGGTGTGGAGGTGGGCGGCGCTGTTAAAAACGTGCTGGCGATAGCTTGTGGCTTTTGCGACGGCCTGCAACTCGGGCTCAATGCGCGGGCCGCTCTGATCACCCGCGGTCTGGCCGAAATGACGCGTCTGGGTGTGGCGCTGGGCGCACGTGCCGACACCTTTACCGGCTTGTCGGGTCTGGGTGATCTGGTGCTCACGGCCACTGGCGATCTCAGCCGCAATCGCCAGGTCGGTGTGCTGCTGGCCCAGGGTCAGACACTGGCCCAGGCCGTGGCCAGCCTGGGCCATGTCGCTGAAGGGGTTTACTGCGCGCGAACGGTGGTGCAAAGGGCCAGAGCTCTGGGCGTTGACATGCCGATTGCCCAGGCCGTCGTGGCCCTGTTAGACGGCCAGCTGAGTGCGTCGCAGGCTGTGGCTTCTTTGATGGGGCGCGATCCCACTGCTGAGTTGGGCTGAGCCCGGCGCTTTAAATCTCGATGTTGTCGATCAGCCGGGTCATGCCCAACTTGGCCGCACCGAGCACCACCAGGGGATCGCTGGCCAGTGCTTCGCTTTGCGGCAGCAGTAAATCACTGCGTCTGCGCACGGTCAGGTAGTCGGGTTTCCAGCCGCGCCGCGCCAGCGTTTGCATGGCGGCGGCTTCAAGCTCGGGCA
Organism: Rhodoferax sp.; assembly: GCA_021737905.1. Classification (GTDB taxonomy): domain Bacteria; phylum Pseudomonadota; class Gammaproteobacteria; order Burkholderiales; family Burkholderiaceae_C; genus Polaromonas. Next base: position 12,798 of record JAIPDA010000001.1, on the reverse strand, counting down.
ACTGCGCCAAGCGCGCGCCCTTGGCGGCCTGGCCCAGGGCTTTCAGGGCGATCAACAGCTGCACGGCTTCTGCACGCTCAGTTGTGCTGAGGTAGCTGTTGCGCGAGGACAGTGCCAGGCCGTCGGCCGCACGCTGGGTTTCACCGGCGATGATCTCTATCGGCAAAGCCAGTTGCTGCACCATGCGCTGCACCACCAGCACCTGTTGGTAGTCTTTTTTGCCGAAAGCAGCGACACCCTCGGGCATACCGGCAAAAACACAGGAAAAAAGTTTGAGCACCACGGTGCTGACACCAATGAAAAAGCCGGGCCGAAAATGCCCTTCAAGAATGTCCGACAGCTCCGAGGCCGGGTGAACCTTGTAGGTCTGCGGTTGTGGGTAGAGCTCTTTTTCGCGCGGAGCAAACAGCAGGTTGCAGCCGGCCGCCTCCAGGCGCTGGGCATCGGCGTCCAGCGTGCGGGGGTAGCTGTCAAAGTCTTCGTTCGGCGCAAACTGCAAGCGGTTGACGAAGATGCTGGAAACCGTCACATCGCCCAATGTCCGGGCTTGTTTGACCAATGCGATATGCCCGTCGTGCAGATTGCCCATGGTGGGCACAAAGGCGGGTCGCTGGAAACCGCGCAGCTGCTCGCGCAGGTCGGCAATGGTGTGAACAATTTGCATCAGAAAAATCCTTGCGGCCGGATTTGTGAACGAATGACGGGCACAGACTACAAAAAAATCAGGCCGGTGTATAGGCCAGTCGCACGTAAATCGGTGCAAAGGCTTCGGCCTGTGTCACATCGATCAGACCTTCCTTGCACAACTCCAGCATGGCAATGAAGGTCACCACCAGCACCGGCATGCCGCGCGTGGTGTCAAACAGATCTTCAAAGACGACAAAGCGGCTGCCCTGGAGTTTGCGCAGCACGATGCTCATGTGCTCGCGCACGCTGAGCGCTTCGCGGCTGATGATGTGGTGTTGCACCAGCCGCGCACGTTTGACGATGTCGCGCCAGGCCTCCTGCAGGTCCGCCACATGAACATCCGGAAAGCGTGGCTGCAGCGCCTGCTCCACATACACCTGGGCCCGCATAAAATCCCGCCCGAACTGCGGAATTTCATTGAGTTGATGTGCAGCCAGCTTGATCTGCTCATACTCCAGCAAACGGCGAACTAACTCGGCGCGTGGGTCTTCTGCCTCCTGGCCTTCAGCAGTTTTCTTGGGCGGCAGCAGCATGCGTGACTTGATCTCAATCAGCATGGCCGCCATCAACAGGTACTCGGCCGCCAACTCCAGGTTGGTCGAGCGGATCTCGTCCACATAAGCCAGGTACTGCCGGGTGACCGCAGCCATGGGAATGTCCAGAATATTGAAGTTCTGCTTACGGATCAGGTAAAGCAGCAAGTCCAGCGGGCCTTCAAAGGCCTCCAGAAACACTTTCAGGGCATCCGGCGGGATGTACAGGTCGTGCGGCATCGCAAAGAGCGGCTCGCCGTAGAGCTTGGCCAAGGCCACTTGGTCGATCACCCCGGGCATGTCTGGCCCGCCGGCATGGGCCGCAGGCAGTAGCTCGTCCAGGCCGCCGGCCGGCCGGTCGGAGTTAGCGTTGGCGGGAGATGAGTTGTTCATGTGATTGAAACGGGCCGGCTCTGTCAGAGGCTGCAAAAGCAGGCGGGCGACCGCGCTGGCCGGCAAACCGGCACAGGCTCATGAACCCTGTGGACGCTGACCGGTCAGGTACACATAGGCCTGCTGCTCAAGCCTGCCGTCTTGAAATCCCTGCTCGGCGCTGCGGTCCAGCTGTTTGTCCCACAGCAGCGCCCGGCCGGCACGTTGCTCGGCTTCAAGCGTGGGCTTTTGGGCCTTGAGGCCGTCAATGAACTGGGTCACTTCGGAGGTGTAGTCGGGGCGGCGGAAGATGGACATGTGTAATTACCTTTGCCACCATTTTAGGCGCTGTCAATTTTGGACAAAAAGCCGGCGCGTGCCATGGTCTGCAGGGGCTGGGCATGGAGCCCGGTGATCACCAGCCGGCCACCGCGCTGTGTCACGGCTGTGTGCAGCTGCTCCAGCACCGCCAGCCCCGATTGGTCCAGCGACTGCAGCTGCTGTGCGTCCAGCCGAATCAGCAAGGCATGCGGTGTGCTCTCAACCACAGTCAGGACCGGATCGATCTTGGCCACCGCCCCGAAAAACAAGGAGCCGGAGAGCTGAAAACTCGCTGAGCCCTCATCGCGGGCGGTCTGCGTCACTTGAAACAGGGAACTCATGCGCCGCACAAACAGCACGCAAGCCAACACCAGCCCGATTTGCAGCGCCACCGTCAGGTCAAAGACCACGGTCATGAAAAATGTGCCCAGCATCAGCAGCCGGTAGTGGCTGCTGTACTGGCGCAAGTGCAGCAGCCCGCGCCACTCACCCATGTTCCATGCCACGTACATCAAAATGCCGGCCAACACTGCCAGTGGCACATGCAGTGCCAGGGGTGCGGCCACCAGCACAATGACCAGCAGCGTCAGCGCATGCACCAGCCCGGAAACCGGTGAGCTGGCACCGGCGCGTACATTGGTTACCGTCCGTGCGATGGTGCCGGTTGCCGGCATGCCGCCAAAAAAAGGCACCACCAGATTGGCCAGACCTTGTGCCATCAGCTCCTGGTTCGGATCATGGCGCGGAAGCCCTGAGATCTGATCGGCCACCCTGGCGCACAGCAGCGACTCGATCGCACCCAGCATCGCAATCGTCAATGTGGGCGCCAACAGCAAGCGCACGGTGTCCCATGAAAAATCGGGCCAGGCAAAGACCGGCAAAGCGTCGGGAATACCCCCGAAACGCGAGCCGATGGTCTCCACCGGCAGACCCGCCAAAAAGGCCAGCGCAGTCAGTGACACCAGGGCCACGACGGGGCCGGGCAGGCGCGCAGCAGCGCGCATCGCCCGTGTCACGTGCCTTGTCCGGCCGGCGTTATTGGGGCGCATTGCCAACAAGCGCGGCCAGACAAACAGGCCGCCCAGGCAGGCCGCAGCCAGCAGCAGTGCCCAGACGTTGGTGGAGTTCAGGTGGCCGGCTATGGCATGCAGCTGCGAGAAAAAATCAGCCGGCATGGCCTCCAGCTTCAAACCAAAAAAATCTTTCACCTGCGACAGTGCAATTAGCACGGCAATCCCGTTGGTAAAGCCCACCACAATGCTGACCGGCACATAGCGCACCAGGGTGCCGAGCTTGAGCAGGCCCAACAAAAACATCAGCACGCCGGCGCAGCTGGTTGAGATCAACAAATTGGCCAGGCCGTAACGCTCCACAATGCCGTAAACGATGACGATGAACGCGCCCGCCGGTCCGGCAATCTGCACGGCCGAACCGCCCAGTGCCGCCACCATCGCGCCGGCCAGTATGGCGGTCCAGATACCGGCCTCGGGTTTGAGGCCCGAGGCGATGGCAAACGCCATGGCCAAAGGCAATGCCACGATGCCCACCGTCAGACCGGCCCCCAGGTCTTTGATGAAACGCTCTCGTGTGTAGCCTGCCAGTGCGTCTAGCAGTCGTGGCCTGAAAGTCGCCAGGAAATCAGCTTGTTTCATCCGCAAGGGCCGGGCACATCAGAGGGGTTGCCATGCTCACTTGCGCGCCGGCAGCACGGCGTCGGCTGCGGCACCGACCGCCTTGCCTGCAACACGAGCGGTTCCCATGGCGGCTTCACCGACGAGCTCGACCGTGCCCACGACCAAAGACGCGGCGCCGTCCGCCACAGCGACAACAGCGCAGCCGCTCAAGCAAAGCGATGTGGCCAACAGGACTGCGGCCAACTTGAGCTTTTGTTTTGTCATGGTCGTCTCTTTCAATGAATCCGCATGCCGGGCACAGCACCCGGCCAGGGCTTGAGTATGTAGATGCCGGGCTGCGCCTTCTCATCAGCGTGGCTGGCGGCGAGCACCATGCCCTCGCTCACGCCAAACTTCATTTTGCGCGGCGCGAGGTTGGCGACCATGACGGTGAGCTGACCGATCAGGTCTTCAGGCTTGTACATGCTGGCGATGCCGGAAAACACATTGCGCAAGCGGCCTTCGCCCACATCGAGCGTTAGCCGCAGCAGCTTGACCGAGCCTTCGACTGCTTCGCAATTCACGATTTTCGCAATGCGCAGGTCGATCTTGGCGAAGTCGTCGATGGAGATGGTGGGGGCGATGTCTTCGCCGCCGGGAGGCAAAGCGAGGTCGGAGCCGGAGGAATTGGGGTCGGATCCCGATTTTCCAGCAGAAAATTCGGGCTCTGACCCCAATTTTGCGGGCGGCTCGAAGAGCGCGTCCAGTTGTTCGGGGGTGACGCGTTGCATGAGGTGCTGGTAGGGCTGGATGCTGACAACTTCGGACGCAACGGCGTTCCAGGTTTTCATGTCGCTGCCGGTGAAGGCTTCAACCGCCTGCGCCAGCGATGGCAAGACCGGGGCGAGATAGCGCGCCAGCACGGCGAAAGTGTTCACCAGCGTGGAGCAGACCTGGTGCAAGGCTTGGTCGTTGGCAGCGTCTTTGGCCAAGTCCCAAGGCTTGTTTTGATCGACATAGGCGTTCACCTTGTCAGCCATCAGCATGATCTCGCGGGTGGCTTTGCCGAACTCGCGTGTTTCATACAGGGCGGCAATGCCGTCCGATGCTTCACGCAGCTCGCTGAGCAGCGCAAAGCCCTGCGGGCCGAAGTTAGCGCTCAGCTTGCCATCAAAGCGCTTGGTCAAAAACCCCGCCGCCCGGCTTGCAATATTCACAAACTTACCAATCAAGTCGCTGTTGACCCGCGCCATGAAATCATCGGCGTTGAAGTCAATGTCTTCGTTGCGCGCCGAGAGCTTGGCCGCCAGGTAGTAGCGCAGCCACTCGGGGTTCATGCCGAGGCTGAGGTACTTGAGCGGGTCCAGGCCGGTGCCGCGGCTTTTGCTCATTTTTTCGCCGTTGTTCACGGTCAAAAAGCCGTGCACAAATATATTGGTAGGCGCTTTGCGGCCGCTGAAATGCAGCATCGCCGGCCAAAACAGCGTGTGAAAAGTCACGATGTCTTTGCCGATGAAGTGGTACTGCTCCAGATCGGGCTGGGCCATGTAGGCGGCGTAATCCTCACCTCGCTTGTCCAGCAGGTTTTTCAATGAAGCCAGGTAGCCCACAGGCGCGTCCAACCAGACGTAAAAGTACTTGCCCGGCGCGTCCGGAATCTCGATGCCGAAGTAGGGCGCGTCCCGGCTGATATCCCAGTCGCCCAAGCCTTCGCTGGTGCTGCCGTCGGGGTTGGTGCGCACGCTGAACCACTCTTTGACCTTGTTGGCCACCTCGGGCTGCAGCTTGCCGTCCTGGGTCCAGTTCTGCAAAAACTCGACGCAGCGCGGGTCCGAGAGCTTGAAGAAAAAGTGTTCCGAGCTTTTGAGCTCGGGCTTGACGCCTGACAGCGCCGAGAAGGGGTTGATCAGGTCGGTGGGCGCATACACGGCGCCGCAGACCTCGCAGTTGTCGCCGTACTGGTCTTTGGCGTGGCACTTGGGGCATTCGCCCTTGATGAAGCGGTCCGGCAAAAACATATTCTTGGCCGGGTCAAAAAACTGCTCAATCGTCTTGCGCTCAATCAGCGAGCCGCCCTTGTCTACAGCAATATCGCGCAGGTCGCGGTAAATCTGGCGGGCCAGTTCGTGGTTCTCCGGCGCGCCGGTGCTGTGCCAGTTGTCAAAGCTGATGTGAAAGCCGTCCAGGTAGGGCTTTCGGCCGGCGGCGATGTCGGCCACAAACTGCTGGGGTGTCTTGCCGGCCTTCTCGGCCGCAATCATGATGGGCGCGCCATGCGTGTCGTCAGCACCCACAAAATTGACCGCGTTGCCCTGCATGCGCTGGAAGCGCACCCAGATGTCGGCCTGGATGTATTCCATGATATGGCCGATGTGGAAATTGCCGTTGGCATACGGCAGGGCGGTGGTGACGAACAGTTGGCGCGGCATAGTCGGCTTTAAGGCAAGGAAGCGGCGATTTTATGTCGCGGGGCGGCCCCTAAGCCCCTGCCCCTTTGCGGCCCGGGTGCCGGCGTTAGACTTCTGCCCTGACCACACGCCCCCACTTAACCGAGACACAGACCCCATGGCCTTAGACAAAGAGAGCATCCTTGAAGTATTACAGGCCGTCATCGACCCCAACACGGGCAAGGACTTCGTCAGCACCAAGGCTGTCAAGAACCTGGCTGTCACCGACGGCGATGTGGCTTTTGATGTCGAGCTGGGCTACCCCGCCAAAAGCCAGCTGGCCGGCCTGCGCAAAACGCTGATTGCCGCCGTCAAGGCGGTGCCGGGCGTGGCCAATGTGTCGGTCAACGTCACTGTCAAGATCGCCAGCCACAGCGTGCAGCGCGGCGTGCAGCTGCTGCCCAATGTCAAGAACATCGTCGCCGTGGCCTCGGGTAAGGGCGGCGTGGGCAAAAGCACCACCGCGGTCAACCTGGCGCTGGCCCTGGCCGCTGAAGGCGCCAGCGTCGGCCTGCTGGATGCCGATATTTACGGCCCCAGCCAGCCCATGATGATGGGCATCGAAGGCCGGCCCGAGAGCGTGGACGGCAAAAACATGGAGCCGATGGAGAACTACGGCCTGCAGGTCATGTCCATCGGTTTTCTGGTCGCGCAAGACGAAGCCATGATCTGGCGCGGCCCCATGGCCACCCAGGCGCTGGAGCAGCTGCTGCGCCAGACCAACTGGAAAGATCTGGACTACCTGATCGTCGACATGCCGCCCGGCACCGGCGACATTCAGCTCACGCTCTCGCAGCGCGTGCCCATGACGGGCGCAGTCATCGTCACCACGCCGCAGGACATCGCGCTGCTGGACGCCAAAAAGGGCATCAAGATGTTTGAAAAGGTGGGCGTGCCCATCCTGGGCATCGTTGAGAACATGGCGGTGCACATCTGCTCCAAGTGCGGCCATGCCGAGCATATTTTTGGTGAAGGCGGCGGCAAGAAAATGGCCGGCGACTACAACATGGACTACCTGGGCGCCTTGCCGCTGGACATCAACATCCGCCTGCAGGCCGATAACGGCCGGCCCACCGTGGTGGCCGACCCGGACGGCGAAGTCGCCGGCATTTACAAAGCGGTGGCACGCAAGGTGGCGGTGTCGATAGCCGCCAAGAACAAGGATTTTTCGGGTAAGTTCCCGACCATCACCATCTCCAAAAACACCTGATCGCCACGACGCTTTTCGAGGTACCTCGCATGACTTCAGACGCCAGCGCTACCCCCGTCATCATTCGCATGCACGAGCGTGACAACGTGGCCATCGTTGGCAATGACGGCGGCTTGCCTGCGGGCACCGTCCTGCCCGGCGCTCTGGTGCTGACCGAGCGTGTGCCGCAAGGCCACAAGGTGGCGCTGAGTGATCTGAGTGCCGGGCAGCCTGTACTGCGCTACGGCATTCCCATCGGCTACGCGCTCAAGGCAATTGCTGCCGGCAGCTGGGTGCATGAAAAGCTGCTCGACATGCCTGCGGCCCGCGAGCTGGTGAACTTGCCCATGGCCACCGTCAAGCCCGCACCCATGCCGGCGCTGGAGGGTTACACCTTCGAGGGCTACCGCAACACCGACGGGTCGGTGGGCACGCGCAACATCCTGGCCATCACCCAGACCGTGCAATGCGTGGCCGGCGTGACAGAGTTTGCAGTGCGGCGCATCAAGGCCGAAATGCTGCCGCGCTTTGCGCATGTAGACGATGTGGTTTCACTCGAACATGCCTACGGCTGCGGCGTCGCAATTGACGCACCGGACGCCATCGTGCCCATACGCACGCTGCGCAACATCAGCCTGAACCCGAACTTCGGCGGCGAAGTCATGGTGGTCAGTCTGGGCTGTGAAAAGCTGCAGCCCGAGCGCTTGCTGCCGCCCGGCAGCATTCCGCTGATCGATGTACGCCAGAGCGGCGACACCGCGCTGGACGTGGTCTGCCTGCAAGACGATGCGCATGTGGGCTTCATGTCCATGGTCGAGTCCATCATGCGGCAGGCCGAAGTGCATTTGACGCGGCTGAACGCTCGCCGGCGTGAGACCGTGCCGGCTTCAGAGCTGGTGGTGGGCGTGCAGTGCGGCGGCAGCGATGCTTTTTCCGGCGTCACCGCCAACCCGGCGGTCGGCTTTTGCACTGACTTGCTGGTGCGTGCCGGCGCCAGCGTGATGTTTTCTGAAACCACCGAGGTGCGCGACGGCATTGACCAGCTGACCTCGCGCGCCAGCAGTCCCGAAGTGGCCGAGGCCATGGTTCGCGAGATGGCCTGGTACGACGCTTATTTGCAGCGCGGCGGCGCCGACCGCAGCGCCAACACCACGCCCGGCAATAAAAAAGGCGGCCTGTCCAACATCGTCGAAAAAGCCATGGGCTCTATCGTCAAGTCCGGCACGTCGCCGATTTCCGGTGTGCTCGCACCTGGTGAAAAGCTCAAGACCCGCGGCCTGACCTACACCGCCACACCGGCCAGTGACTTCATTTGCGGCACGCTGCAGCTGGCTGCCGGCATGAACCTGCATGTGTTCACCACCGGCCGCGGCACGCCTTACGGCCTGGCCGAAGTGCCGGTCATCAAGGTCGCCACACGCAGCGACTTGGCCCGCCGCTGGCACGACCTGATGGATGTCAACGCCGGCACCATTGCGACCGGCGAAAAAACCATCGAGGCTGTGGGTTGGGAGCTTTTCGAGCTCATGCTCGAAGTCGCCAGCGGCCGAAAAAAAACCTGGGCCGAGCACTGGAAGTTGCACAATGCACTGGTGCTTTTTAACCCGGCACCGGTGACCTGAACCCGGACTCTGCAGGACCGCCATGCAGCCTGATCTCTTGAGCGCCTCTTACGACTACGTGGTGGTGGGCGGCGGCTCTGCCGGCTGCGTGCTGGCCAGCCGGCTCAGCGAAGACCCCGCCGTCACCGTGTGCCTGCTCGAAGCCGGCGGGCCCGATGACTCAGTCTTCATCCGCGCCCCGCTCGGCTTTGTCGCCACGGCCAACCTGGGCATTCACAGCTGGGGTTACCACACCGTGCCGCAAGCCGGCTTTGACGGGCGACGGGGCTTTCAGCCGCGCGGCAAGGTCCTGGGTGGCAGCTCGGCCGTGAACGCCATGGTCTACACCCGCGGCAATGCGCGCGACTACGACGGCTGGGCTGCGCTGGGCAACCCCGGCTGGGGCTACGCCGATGTGCTGCCATTTTTCAAACGCAGCGAGCACAACGAATGCTTTGGCGGCAACGACTACCGCGGCGTGGGCGGCCCGCTGAATGTGAGCTATTTGCGCAGCCCCAGCGTGCTCAACGATGCCTTTGCCCTTGCCTGCCAGTCGCAAGGCATTCCCCTGACTGAGGACTACAACGGCGCCATGCAGCACGGTGTGGGGCGCGCGCAAGTCACACAAAAAAACGGCGAGCGCTGCAGCGCTGCCCAGGCTTATCTGGCGCCGCACGTGGGCCGTAGCAACCTGACGGTGATCTCGCGGGCGCATGCCACGCGGGTGGTGATGCAAGGCCGGCGTGCGGTCGGTGTGGCTTACCGCCGGGGAGCTCAAGAGATGACGGTGCAGGCCGGGCGCGAGGTCATTCTGGCCGGTGGCGCATATGGGTCGCCGCAGTTGCTGATGCTCTCGGGTATCGGGCCGGCCGGCCACCTGAAAGAGCGCGGCATCGAGCCGCTGCATGACCTGCCGGGCGTCGGTCAGAACCTGCAGGACCATGTCACCACCGTGTTGATTTACCGCAGCCCTCGCACTGACGCTTCGCTGGGTGTGTCCTTTGCGGGCGCCTGGACCATGCTCAAGTCGGTCTTGCAGTGGCGGCGCCGGCGCACCGGCTGGATCACCAGCAATATTTCCGAAACCCAGGCTTTCATTTCCACCGAAGGCCGGCCCGAGCATCCCGACATCCAGCTGGCGCTGTGCACCGGCATGATCGATGACCACAGCCGGAAAATGCACCTCGGCCATGGTTACACCCTGCACGTCACCTTGATGCGACCGCGCAGCCGCGGCAGCGTTCAGCTGCAAAGCGCCAACCCCATGGATGCGCCGCTGATCGACCCGGCTTTCTTTCGTGACCCGGCCGACATGGCGGTGCTCACCAAGGGCCTGGAGCGAGGTCACGCCATCATGGCCGACGAGGCGTTAGCGCCGTTTCGCGGCCCCATGCTCTATCCCTTGGCGCTACACGACGCTGCGCGCACGGAGCAGTTTTTGCGCCGCCACAGCGACACCGAGTACCACCCGGTCGGAACCTGCAAGATGGGCCCGTCCACCGACCCGATGGCGGTGGTGGACCACGCCTTGCGCGTGCATGGCTTGCAAGGTTTGCGGGTGGTGGACGCTTCCATCATGCCCCGGCAGGTCAGTGGCAACACCAATGCACCCACCATGATGATTGCCGAAAAAGCCGCTGAAATGATTCGCCTGTCCCAGGCTTGAGCCCCTGCCGCCAGGCTGGGTTCATGGCCGCCGTACACTGCGTCCCATGTCTGATTTTCAGTTGCACACGCCAGAGACCCAAGCCGGGCTGCGCCGTCCTTTTGTGGCGGTGGCAGTGGTCATGCGGCGTGAGCGTATTGACAACCGCTGGCAGCCCTGGCGCTGGAGCCTGTCTGAGATCATTCCCCACGAGAATGATTTTGGCCATGCGCCGCGCCAGCTGCTCAGCGACAACCAAGAAGAGCGCTGGCTGTATCCTGGTTTTAAGGTCGAGCTCTTTAGCGACGACGCCGAAGGCTACGAGTTGAACCTGAGCACGCAGCAGCCCTGCTTCTGGGTGGTTTGGCGCATGGAAGAAGAACCCGCCATCACAAGTGAATGCATCGCCGTGCCGCAAACCGTCACCCTGAGTTACCACGACGCCGGCCGTTGGCTGGACGCGCAGGAGTCTGTCGAGCAGGTACCCGCTCCCCTGGAAGTGCTGTTGTGGATGCAGGCCTTTGTCGATCAGCACTATGTGCTGGACGTTAAACGCCGCAAACGCCCCGAGAGTTTCAAGTCCCTGCAAGACCGCTTTGGCAACCCGGCGCGTGTCAGCACGGTGAAGTCGGGCGGGCCGCACCATGGCTGAGCACAACAAAGACCGGCCCGACGGTTTTTTGGGGCGCTGGGCGCGCCGTAAAAACGACGCGCTGCAAGGCAAGCCGCTGGACGAGCCCGCGCCGGCCAAACCATCCGTTCAAACGCCACTGGCTGCGACGAGGGCGGTGGCCGCTGCACCGGCATCGGCAGGCGCTACGCCTCAAAGCAGTGGGGAAGATGCGCCCACTCCTTTGACACTCGATGACGTCAAGGTGTTGACCAAGGACTCCGACTTCAAGCCTTTCATGGGCCGCGGCGTTGAGCCCGGCGTGCGCAACGCCGCCATGAAAAAACTGTTTGAAGACCCGCACTTCAATGTGATGGACCGGCTGGATATTTACATCGACGACTACTCCATCCCCGACCCCCTGCCGCTGTCGATGCTGCGGCAGATGGCCAGCGCCAAGTTTCTCAATCTTTTTGAAGAAGAGGAAGACAAGGACAAAACGCCTGCCCTTGCCGCAGACCAGGCGCGGGAAAGCGCCAATGGCCCTGCAGCTGATTCAGTGGCACATTCAGCGCCACAGACGCAGGCTGCCTTGCCCGACATTGATCCACCCGACAGCCCGCTACCGGGCTTTGTGCCCGAAGGTACCCGCCAGGAAAACCATGCCCACACTGATTTGCGACTGCAACCAAACCATCCCGCTCAAGAGCCAGGCGCTGGGCGAAGCCCTGAATGAATCGCTGACGCAGCATTCGGCTTTGTGCCGCCGGGAGGCCGCTTCCTTTCAAAAGGCCATCCAGTCCGGCGACGACGTGGTGATCGCCTGCACCCAGGAAAAGCGCTTGTTTGCTGAACTTGCCGGGCAAACGGTGGGCGCCGTCTCGACCATCAAATTCGTCAACATCCGCGAGACCGGCGGCTGGAGCCGTGACGCGGCCAGCGCCAGCCCCAAGATGGCCGCGCTGCTGGCCGCCGCGCACCTGCCCGAGCCAGAACCGGTGGCCACCGTCACTTACAAAAGCAGCGGCCGTTTGCTGATCGTGGGCCCGCTGGACCAGGCCGAGCAAGTCGCTGCCATGCTGTCTGACACCCTCAGCGTGACGATTTTTGCCCAAGGTGTGGCCGGCAATGCGCCTGAGCCCGCGCAAGAGCGCCAGTACCCGGTCATCAGCGGCCAGTCGCTGCAGCTCACAGGCTGGCTGGGCGCTTTCGAGTTGAAGTGGAACAAATCCAATGCGATTGACCTGGACTTGTGCACGCGTTGCAATGCCTGTGTGGTGGCCTGCCCCGAAGGCGCGATCGACCTGAGCTACCAGGTGGACAGTGCCAAATGCGATTCAAAGCGCGCCTGCGTGGCCGTGTGCAAAGTGGCCGGCGCCATTGACTTTGGTCGCGCCCCAGAGGCGCTGAGCGAAGCCTTTGACCTGGTGCTGGATTTGGGTGCGCAGTCGCTGATCAAGCTGCATGCGCCCCCGCAAGGCTACTTTGCGTTGCCGGGTTTCACGGGTCTGGCCACGCCGGGCTTGCTGCCCACGGTGGTCCAACTGCGCGACATGGTGGGCGAGTTTGAAAAACCCAAGTTCTTTGCCTACAAACAAAAGCTCTGCGCCCACAGCCGCAACGAGACCGTGGGTTGCAATGCCTGCGTCGACATCTGCTCGGCCGGTGCCATCAGCAGCGAAAAAGAGCGTCAACAGATCAAGGTCACCCCCAACTTGTGCGTCGGCTGCGGCGCCTGCACCACGGTCTGCCCGACCGGTGCACTCACCTATGCCTACCC
>JAIPDA010000063.1 GCA_021737905.1 Rhodoferax sp. | reverse complement strand
AAAATCAATCTTTGGCAAGGTCCAGGGAAAATTCACGCACCACTTGACCGATGGCTGCCAGCTGCGCCGGCGTCAGCGCCACCAGGGGCGCACGCACACGCAACCAGGCGGCATCGCCCGTCAAGCTCACCATGATGCCCTTGAGTGCCGGCATCAGTGAGTACGCATCCAGCGAGCGTATCAGGCCAATCACCCGGTCGCGCTCGCCTGGCACCGAGGCTGCATCCGGCTGCATCACCAGGCGGCCGACCACGCGCGGCATGAAATTGGCCAGCCCGCTGATCGCACCGGTGCTGCCGCGCCGGCCCATCTCAGGCAAATCCGGCTCGTAACCGACGTAGACAGTGAGGTCTTTCATGAAGGCCTCGGCCAAACCCACCGAATGTGCGGTGGTGCAGGCACTGTCTTTGATACCCAGAATGATCTTCGGGTACTCGCGCTTTAATGTGGCAATCACGTGGTGCGACAAGCCCACACCGGTCACCTGAGGGATGTGGTACAGGTAGAGCTTGAGGCGAGGGTCGGCCACAGCGTCAATCACCTGACGGTAACAGTGGAGGATGCCCTCGTCAGACACGCCCTTCAAAAAGAAAGGCGGCAGCATCAGGCAACCGTGCACACCGACCGACACAGCGTGACGCGTCAGTGCCAGGGTTTCAGGCAGCGCGGCGCAGCTGGTGGACACCATGATGCGTTCGGCGGGCACGCCGTGAGCGATCATTTGGTCCAGCGCTTCACGCCGTTCGGCCATCGAAAAAGACGGGCCTTCGCCGGTGGTGCCGAAAATCGTCACGCCACCGCAGCCGGAGGCGATCAGGCCCTTGGCATGGGCCGCCATGCGGGCATGGTCGATGTCAAGCGATTCGGTCAGTGGCGTGAGCATGGCCGGCCAGATGCCCCGAAAAGCGCCGGTGGGGGAAAGAAAATTCACTTCAGGTTCTCCAGAGTCCACGGAAGTTCGGGCCGTGGCAGCCCTAGTACGCGCCTGTGCGCACTTTCAATGTGATGGGTCAAACGCTGCGCCACGGCCACCGGGTCGCGCTGCTTGAGCGCGTCGATGAACCACAGATGCTCTTGCATCGCCGGCAGCAACACGTCGGCGCTCAGCGTGGTGCCTTCGATTTTGATCAGTCGCACGCGCAAGCTGTTGATGCGGTACACATCCGACAGCAGTTCGTTGTTAGAGGCGTCAATCATCAAGTCATGCAAACCCCAGTCGACCATGGTCGCATCGGTCAGCAAGTGGTCGTCTATGTCACCGCTTTGCGCTCTTTTGACAATGCCCAGATGCGCATCTTCAATGGCTTTGAGATCCGCATCCGAAACGCTGGCCGCAAAGCGCACAGCGGCCTCGCGCTCAAGCAGCAGTCGCAGTTGAAAAGCGTTGTTCACCAGCTTGACGTCCACATGGGCAATCTGCAGCCCGCGCTGCGGCACGGTGCGCAGCAGGCCTTCGGCTTCCAGGCGCGGAATCAACTCGCGCACAGCGCCCAGCGGCATGCCCAGCAGTTGCATGAGTTCGCGCTGGGAAATGAACTGCCCCGGCCGGATGTTGGCCGCCACGATCTGCTGTTGAAAGCTCTCGTAGGCCTGCGCCCGCAGGCTGCTGGAGGGCACGCGCGGCAGGCTACTCATCGCCGCCTTGCAAAACCACGCCTTTGCGCAAGATCACATTGCCATAGATACGCGTCTCGCCGGTCGCCACCACGGCAAATGCACCTGCAGCCCGCTCGTAAAAAGCAAAGCGCTCCAGCGAGCCGGCCGGCGGGCAGCCGTGGCGGGCCAGCACGGCCTGCATGTCGGCCACAGCGGGTGGCACGGCATCGGCGTCGCCCACCACCTGCATGGTCATGGCACCCTGCGCCACAAAGCTGTCCAGCGGCATGACCGACAAGACCGCGTCCAGCACCCGCGCCACACTCACGCCGGGCAGGCGAATCAGTTCACTGGCATGCGTGGCCGCCGGGAAATTGGCGTCGGCCAGCACAATCTCGTCGCCGTGGCCCATGGAAGCCAGCACGTACAACAAATCGGCAGACAGCAGTGGAGACAGACCTTTGAGCATGCAGCGCGCTAAAAAAACAGTCAGCCTGAAACACTCAGGGTTTGAACTATTGACGACTGACATGTTAGCGCTAGCATCAGGGCTTATGTCTCGTCGTAAACCCCAATGCCCCGCATGATTTTCCCGCCCACTTCTGATGGGCTGCGCCTCGGTCTGGGTGGTGCCGCTCTTGGCAACCTGTTCACCGCCGTCACAGATGACGATGCGCAAGCCTTGCTGTCGGGTGCGCTGGCGGGCGGCTGCCGCACCTTGGACACCGCGCCGCATTACGGCCAGGGCCGCAGCGAACACCGCTTCGGCCTGGCGCTGCAAGGCCAGCCGCGCGACAGCTTTGTGCTGTCCACCAAAGTCGGCCGCATTCTGGTGCCCGACGCCAGCGCCCCCCGTGAGCAGCATGGTTATGTCGATGTGCTGCCCTTCTCGCAGCACTGGGATTATTCAGCCGCCGGCGTGCGCCGCAGCGTGGAAGACAGCCTGCAGCGGCTGGGGCTGGCGCGGCTGGATGTGGTTTACATCCACGACTGTGACCGGGCCTGCCACGGCGAGCGCTACCCCGCCGTGCTCGCTCAGGTGGTCCATGAGGCTTTGCCCGTGCTGCGTCGCATGCAAGCCGAAGGCCTGCTGCGCCATGTCGGCCTGGGCGTCAACGACGTGCAGGTCTGTCTGGATGTCTTGCGCCAGACCGACGTGGACGCGCTGATGCTGGCCGGCCGCTACACCCTGCTGGACCAAAGCAGCCTGCCTGAGTTGCTGCCCTTGTGCAGCCAACGCGGCGTGCGCCTGGCGCTGGGCGGCGTTTTCAATTCCGGCATTCTGGCCACCGGCACACGCGCAGGCCAGGCGCTGTTCAATTACGCAGCCGCCCCGCCCGAGTGGCTGGCGCGCGCCGCCCGCATCGAAGACATCTGCCTGGCGCATGGTGTGCCTTTGCGCGCAGCGGCCCTGCAGTTTCCGCTGGCGCATCCGGCGGTCGACGTGGTCATGGTCGGCGCCCGTCATCAGCGCGAGTGGCAAGACGCCGCAAGCATGGTGCAGCAGCCCATTGCCCCGGCCTTCTGGCATGCGCTGCGCCAGGCCCGCTTGTTGCCGGACGACGCGCCTGTGCCTGAGAGCGCCGCATGATCGACGCACACTTTCACAGCTGGCTGCTGTCCCGTGGCGACTACGGCTGGCTCACACCGGCCCTGCCGGCAATTTACCGGGATGTGTCGATCGCCGACTGGCAGGCCCAGGCCGCGCCGCATGGCATCCATGCCGGCGTGCTGGTGCAAGCTGCGCCCACCGAAGCTGAAACCCAGTGGCTGCTGGCGCAGGCGCAACAGCATCCGGCGGTGCTGGGCGTGGTGGGCTGGGCCGATCTGCTGGCGCCCGACGCGCCGGCCCGCATCCGCGCGCTGGCCGCCAGCCCCAAACTCAAAGGCTTGCGGCCCATGCTGCAAGACATCGCCGACCCCGACTGGATTTTGCAAGCAGCACTGGCACCCGCGCTGCAAACCATGAGCGATCTGGGCCTGGTGCTGGACGCGCTGATCAAACCCCTTCACCTGCCGCGCCTGCTGACACTGGCCGCGCGCTACCCGGCGCTCAAACAGGTGATAGACCACGCCGCCAAGCCCGACATTTTTGCCGGCCAGTGGGAACCCTGGGCCAGCGATCTGGCCGAAGTGGCCAGGCAAACGCAAGCCGTCTGCAAAATCTCGGGCCTGCTGACAGAAGCCGGCCCCAAGCCTGATCCGGACGCAGCCCAGCGCTGGGCCGCGCACGTTTTGCAAGTGTTTGGCGAAGACCGCGTCCTGTGGGGCAGCGACTGGCCAGTGCTCGAACTCGCCGGCAGCTACAGCGCCTGGTGGCACGCCAGCTGGCGCCTGAGCGCCAGCCTGAGCGACGCCGGCAGGCAAGCGCTCTATGGCGGCACGGCGCGGCGCGTTTACAGGCTTTGAGCCGGCAGCGCTTACGATCAGCACCTTGCAGCCACAAACACTTTTTCACCACCACTTAAATCCCCACTATGTCCGCTACCGCATCGCTTCACAGCCGCCTGACAAACTCCCTGCCTGACGACGCTGCCGCCACACTCGTTGGCCGCTTATGGCAACCGGGCATCGGCCCCACCGTGGTGCTGGCGGCCGACGGCGCGCTGCATGACGCGTCCAGCGTGGCCGCCACCGTCAGCCAGTTGCTCAACCTGGCCGACCCTGCAGGCGCACTGCGCAGCGCGCTGGGCGCAGGCAAGTTGCCGCGCGTGGCCTCGCTAGACGCGGTGCTGGCCAACGGCGACGAAGGCGAGCGCAACAGCAGCCAGCCCTGGTTGCTGGCGCCCTGTGACTTGCAGACCATCAAAGCCAGCGGCGTGACCTTTGTCTCCAGCCTGCTTGAGCGTGTCATTGAAGAGCAAGCCCGCGGCGACGCCAGCCGGGCCGACGCCATCCGGCGTGAGCTCAGCGGCATTCTGGGCGACAACCTGCAAGACATCGTGCCCGGCTCGGCAGAAGCGGCGCGTGTCAAAGAGGTCTTGATCGCGCGCGGCGCCTGGTCGCAGTACCTGGAAGTGGGCATCGGCCCCGACGCTGAAATTTTCACCAAAGGCCCGGTGCTGTCGGCCGTTGGCACGGGTGCCGACATCGGCATTCACCCGGCCTCGTCCTGGAACAACCCCGAGCCCGAAATCGTGCTGGCTATCAACGCACGCGGCGAGGTGGTCGGCGCCACCCTGGGCAATGACGTCAACCTGCGCGACTTCGAAGGCCGCAGCGCGCTCTTGCTGGGAAAGGCCAAGGACAACAACGCCTCTTGCGCCATCGGCCCTTTCATCCGTTTGTTTGATGCGCATTTCAGCATCGACGATGTGCGCCAATGTGACTTGAGCCTGACGGTCAGCGGCCCTGAGGGCTTTGAGTTGCGCGGCGCCAGTTCCATGTCCAAGATCAGCCGTGACCCGCTGGACATTGCCGGCCAGCTGATGGGCCGCATTCACCAGTACCCGGACGGCGCAATGATGTTTTTGGGCACCATGTTCGCGCCCTCGCAAGACCGCCACGGCCCGGGCCAGGGTTTCACGCATGTGGTGGGCGATGTGGTGACGGTGTCCACGCCCACGCTGGGTTGTCTGGTCAACCGCGTCAAGCACTCAGACCAGGCCGCGCCCTGGACCTTTGGTGTGACAGCGCTGATGCTCAACCTGGCCGGGCGCAAGCTCTTGGGCTGAAGCTGCAGGCCAGCGGGACTGCAGGTCTGCTGAGAGCTTACTTACCCATCAGCTGGTTGAGCTTGTCGGCCTCAAAACTTTCCTGGCGCGCCGCGTCGCTGGGCACGCAGTCTTTGCCCGGCCGCGTGGGCGAGGCCTGCAACTGCTCCAGCGCTCTCCAAAGCAGCGCAATCTGATGCTCCTGTCCGGCGGCGTTGTCGATCAGGCCGCGCATGGCCTGCGAGAGCGGGTCGTCGTTTTGCGTCACGCCGTAAGCTGAAAAACCCATCTGGCTGGCGGCCTCTTCGCGCTTGACGTCGGCCTCAGCCTGAATGATGCGCGCCGGGTTGCCCACCGCCGTGGCGCCGGCCGGCACGGGTTTGACGACCACGGCGTTCGAGCCGATGCGCGCGCCGTCACCCACCGTGAAGCCGCCCAGCACCTGCGCGCCCGCGCCCACCACCACATTGCGGCCCAGCGTCGGGTGCCGCTTGGCACCTTTGTAAAGCGAGGTGCCGCCCAGCGTGACGCCCTGGTAAATCGTGCAGCCGTCGCCGATCTCTGCCGTCTCGCCCACCACCACGCCCATGGCATGGTCAAAAAACACACAGTGGCCGATTTTGGCGCCCGGATGGATTTCAATACCGGTGATGCCGCGGGAGAGGTGCGAAATAAATCGCCCCAACCACTTGAGGCCGTGCGTCCAACACCAGTGGGCGCGGCGATGCAAGATGAGCGCATGAATACCGGGGTAGCAGGTCAGCACTTCCCAGGCGGTGCGGGCGGCGGGGTCACGTTCCAGAATGCACTGGACGTCGGAGCGGAGTCGGGAAAACATGGCCCCAAGTCTACTTGGGGCCGGCAGCGGCCTGCTGCATGGCCTTGGCCACCCCGCGCAGGATATGGATTTCTTCTGGCGAAAGCTGCGCGCGGTTGAACATCTGGTTGAGCCTGGGCATGAGTTTTTTGGGCGCTTGCGGGTCTAAAAAACCAATCTCCGCCAGCGCTTGTTCCCAGTGCCCGAGCATGCCCGCCACCTCGGCCGCGTCAGCCAGGCGCGGCTGCTGCGTGGCCGGCTGCACAGCAAAGCCGCCCAGCGCCTCGCGCCAGTCGTAGGCAATCAATTGCACCGCCGCCGCCAGATTGAGCGAGCCAAAATTCGGGTCGGTCGGAATGCTCAGGCAGGCGTGGCAGCGGTAAACGTCTTCGTTTTGCATGCCAAAGCGCTCGGAGCCAAACAAAAAAGCCACCGACTCGGGCCGCTGGCCCCCTGTCTGCGCCGCTGGCGACGTGAGGGCGGCAAAGTGGTCGCGTGGCGTCAGCGTGGGCGGGCCGAAGTCGCGCGGCGTCATGGCCGTGGCGCACACATGCGCTATGCCGTCCAGCGCCTCGTTCAGCGTGTCCACCACGCGGGCGTTCTTCAGCACATCGAGCGCGCCACTGGCGCGCTGAATGGTTTCTTCGCGGTTGAGCACATTGGCCCAGCGCGGCGCCACCAGCACCAGGTCTGAAAAACCCATCACTTTCATGGCGCGCGCGGTGCCGCCCACATTGCCGGCGTGGCTGGTGTTGATCAGGATAAAACGGGTTTTCATGGGTTCATCCGGGGCATGCTGACGGCCCGCAAGGGCCCGGGCAGCACGAAGCGCCGTAAAATGCGCCTATTGTCACCTGCCCTCCGGTCACCGGCCGGGCAGCCCTTTCGCTCTTTTTTACCGTCCATGTCCAATCTCCACCCCATGCTCAACGTGGCCGTCAAGGCTGCGCGCGCCGCCGGCGCCATCATCAACCGCGCCGCACTCGACGTTGAGTCGGTCCGTGTTTCGGCCAAGCAGACCAACGACTTCGTCACCGAAATCGACCAGGCGGCTGAAGCCGCCATCATTGAGACCTTGCTGACGGCCTACCCCGGCCACGGCATCCTGGCGGAGGAATCGGGCAGCGAGCACGGTGCCAAAGACTCAGAGTTCGTCTGGATCATTGACCCGCTGGACGGCACCACCAACTTCATTCACGGCTTTCCGGTTTACTGCGTCAGCATTGCCCTGGCCGTGCGCGGCAAGGTCGAGCAGGCGGTCGTTTACGACCCCACCCGCAACGACCTGTTTTGCGCCACCAAAGGCCGCGGCGCCTACATGAACGACCGCCGCATCCGCGTGGCCAAACGCGACCAGCTCAAAGACTGCCTGATCAGCACCGGCTTTCCGTTTCGCCCGGGCGACAAGCTCAAGCCTTACCTCAACATGCTCGGCGAAGTCATGAGCCAGTGCGCCGGCGTGCGCCGCCCGGGTGCAGCTGCGCTCGATCTGGCCTACACCGCAGCGGGCTTTAACGACGGCTTTTTTGAAACCGGCCTCAAGCCCTGGGACGTGGCGGCCGGCTCACTGCTGGTGACCGAAGCCGGCGGGCTGGTCGGCAACTACACGGGCGAAGCCGACTTCCTGGACCAAGCCGAATGCGTGGCCGGCAACCCGCGCATCTACGCCCAACTGGTGGCCACACTGGGCAAGTACAGCAAATTTGCCGGCGCTGGCGACAAAGCCAATGTACGGCAGGCGCTGGAACAAGCGTCCGAAAGCCTGGCCGATGCCGGCGCTGCGGCCGAGGCGCCTCGCACTGCCAAAGGCACACTCAGCAGCAAAAAAGCACGTCCCGGCGTTGCCTGAGCCACCCCCATCAAAGGCATTACCCGCATCACGAACACCACGCCCCTGTTCAGCGACATCCAGCCCCATGACTGCCGAATATCCCGATCACACGCCCATGATGCGCCAGTACCTGGCGCTCAAGGCCGACCATCCGGACACCCTGCTGTTTTACCGGATGGGCGACTTTTACGAGCTGTTTTTCAGCGACGCTGAAAAAGCGGTCAGCTTGCTCGACATCACGCTGACCCACCGCGGTCAGTCGGCCGGCGTGCCCATTCCCATGTGTGGCGTGCCGTTTCATTCAGTCGAAGGCTACCTGGCCAAGCTGATCAAGCTCGGTGAGTCAGTGGCCATTTGCGAGCAGATGGGCGAGCCCACGGGCAAGGGCCCGGTCGAGCGCAAGGTGGTGCGCGTGGTCACGCCGGGCACGCTGACTGATACCGAACTGCTGTCCGACAAAACCGAATCCATTTTGCTGGCCCTGCACCAGGGAAGCCGCAACACCTGCGGCCTGGCCTGGCTGAGCGTGACACAGGGCGAGATCCATCTGGCGCAATGCGCCAGCGAAGAAGTCGAAGCCTGGGTGGCGCGTATCGCGCCCAGCGAGATGGTCTACAACGTGGACGTGACACCGGCTTTTGAAGCGCGCCTCAAAGCCTTGCGCCAGGGCGGCGCGGCCGGCAGCGCCACACTCACCGCGCGCCCCGCCTGGCAGTTCGATGCGGCGCTGGGCGTGCGCCGGCTGCTGGCGCAGTTGCAAGTAGCATCTCTGTCGTCCTTCAGCGCGGAGGCCCTGGGCGAGGCGCATGCCGCCGCCTCTGCCCTGCTCGGCTATGCAGAACACACCCAAGGCCGGGCTCTGAGCCACCTGCACAGCTTGCAAGTGGTGCGCACGGGCGAGTTGATCGAGCTGCCGTCAACCACGCGCCGCAACCTCGAGCTGACGCAGACCCTGCGCGGTGAAGATTCACCGACCCTCTTTTCGCTGCTGGACACCTGCACCACCGGCATGGGCAGCCGCTTGCTCAAAAACTGGCTGCTGTCGCCGCGCCGCGAGCGCAGCCAGGCAGCCGCACGGCTGGACGCAGTCAAGACCTTGCGCGCCGGTTTGCAGCAAACGCTGCGCGCGCGCCTCAAGGGTTGCAGCGATGTAGAACGGATCACCGCGCGCATCGCCCTGCGCCAGGTGCGCCCGCGCGAGCTCATTGCGCTGCGCGACACCCTGCACAAGGCCGAACAGCTCAGCTTGATTCCCGACGCGCTGCCGCCGATAGCCGGCGAACTAAATACGCCGCAACTGTTGCACAAGATTTTTGAAGACCTGCAAGCCCCACCCGCCTGCGCAGCCCTGCTGAGGCGCTATCTGCTGGACGAACCAGCGGCGCTGGTGCGAGACGGCGGCGTCATCAACCACGGCTGCGACGCTGACCTGGACGAGCTGCGCGGCATCCAGACCAACTGTGACGCCTTTTTGCTGGACCTGGAAGCCCGCGAAAGAGCCCGCACCGGCATTGCCAACCTGCGCGTGCAGTTCAACCGCGTGCACGGCTTTTACATTGAGGTCACGCAAGGCCAGGCCAGCAAAGTGCCCGACGACTACCGGCGGCGCCAGACCCTGAAAAACGCCGAGCGCTTCATCACGCCCGAGCTCAAGACTTTTGAAGACAAGGCGCTGTCGGCGCAAGAGCGCGCGCTGGCCCGCGAGAAATTCCTCTACGAAGAACTCCTAGATCAACTCCAAGATTTTGTGCCCGTGCTGAGCCGGCTGGCCCGCGCCATCGCCTCGCTGGATGCGCTGTGCGCGCTGGCCGAACGCTCGCTCACGCTGGACTGGACCGAGCCCGTGTTTGTCAAAGAGCCTTGCATCGAGATCGTCGCCGGTCGCCATCCGGTAGTGCAGGCGCGGCTGGCCGAAACCGGCGCTGGCAGCTTCATTGCCAACGACTGCCACTTCGGTGCCAAAAGCCGCATGCAGGTGATCACCGGCCCCAACATGGGCGGCAAGTCCACCTACATGCGGCAGGTCGCGCTGATCGTGCTGCTGGCATCCATAGGCTCTTACGTGCCTGCCAGCAGCTGCCGGCTCGGGCCGATTGATGCCATTCACACGCGCATCGGTGCGGCAGATGACGTGGCCAACGCGCAGTCCACCTTCATGCTCGAGATGACCGAGGCCGCGCAGATATTGCACGCCGCCACGCCGCACTCGCTGGTGCTGATGGACGAGATCGGCCGCGGCACCTCGACCTTTGACGGCCTGGCGCTGGCCGGCGGCATTGCGGCTTATCTGCACAACAAGACGCAGGCCTTCACGCTGTTTGCCACGCACTATTTCGAGCTCACCGAGTTCCCAACCAAGCATCACAGCGCCGTCAATGTGCATGTGAGCGCCGTCGAGTCGGGTGCCGACATTGTTTTTTTGCACCACATCGAAGCCGGCCCGGCCAGCCGCAGCTACGGCATTGCGGTGGCCAAATTGGCTGGCGTGCCGGCGGCGGTGGTCAACCATGCACGCCATGCGCTGAGCGCGCTGGAGCAGCAGCAAACCGAGGCCCGCGCCCAGGTCGACCTGTTTGCACCGCCACCGGATTTACCCGTTGCTGAGGCCAGCTTGCTTGAAAAATCACTGGCCACGCTGGACCCTGATACGCTCTCCCCGCGCGAGGCGCTGGAAGCCTTGTACCAACTCAAAAAACTGGTGAACAAAGCCTGAGGCATCAACATGACATATTGCTGCGCCATCAAAATCAACGCCGGTCTGGTGTTTTTGTCCGACTCCCGCACCAACTCGGGCCTGGACCATATCAGCACCTTTCGCAAAATGATTGTTTACGAGAAAGCGGGCGATCGCTTCATGGTGCTGCTGTCGGCAGGCAACCTGTCGATCTCGCAGTCCATCCGCGAGATCTTGCAAGTCGAACAACTGCCCGACGCAGACGGCGGCGAGCCCATCACCATCTGGAATGCCAAAAGCATGTTTGACGCCGCTCGTGTGCTGGGCGCCGCCGTGCGCAGGGTGTACGAACGTGACGCTGCTTCGCTCAAGCAAGCCGAGCTTGACTTCAATGTCTCTTTGCTCTTCGGCGGCCAGGTCAAGGGAGAGGGCATGCGCCTGTTCCAGATGTATTCGGCCGGCAACTTCATTGAGGCGACCAGCGAGACACCCTACTTTCAGATCGGTGAGTCCAAGTACGGCAAACCGGTGCTGGACCGCGTCATCACGCCCGGCATGCCGCTGGACGAAGCGGCAAAATGCGCGCTGGTGTCTATGGACTCCACCATGAAGTCCAATCTGTCAGTGGGCATGCCGCTGGACCTGGTGGTCTATGAGACCGACAAACTGCAAAGCGACAAACTCGTTTGCATTGACCACGAAAACCCCTACTACCGCATGATGCACAACAGCTGGGGGAAGAAACTGCGCGAAGTGTTTGACAGCATCGAAGACCCGGTGTGGGACGACGCTCATACCGACACGCCGCTC
>JAIPDA010000062.1 GCA_021737905.1 Rhodoferax sp. | reverse complement strand
CTTGCGGATCGATAGGTGGCAAGGACTTGAGCCAGGCGGCGAGGTCTTGCACCGGCGCCACGGCGGGCACGCGGTTGCCGCCGCATTGCTCGCAAGCGGACACCGCCACCGACTGCCAATGCTTTTGTTTTTTGTCAGCACGCTCGCCGGCCAGGCGCAGCACGGTGCGGCTGGTGTGCAGCGGTTGGATGCTGGCTGCGCCCAGTTCGGTGGCTTTCTCGACCAGCCAGTCCATGCGCTCGTTGGCCGGCATACCCAGCGCCAGTTGTACGGCACGGCCGGCTTCGCGTTCATCGGGTCGGTGTACGCCCAGTGTCACCTCGACGTCGCTGCGGCCCATGCGGGTGATGGTGGCGTTCCACTCGCCGCCCTGGCCGTTGAACAGCGTGATCTGATGGCCCGGTTGCAGCCGCAGCACCTGCACGTGGCGCGCCGTGCCCTCAGGCAGGCTGAGCGCAGCGCCGGCGGCCATGGTCACATCGGCAAAAAAGCGAGCGCTCAAAACGTGTAGCCCACGCGGGTTTCGTTGCCCTCAATCTCGTCAAGCAGCACCATCAAGGGCCCTAACTGGCGGTAACGCGAAGCGGTACTGCGCGCGTACTTGATGAAGCGCGGCGTGTCGGCCAGGTAATGCGGCTTGCCGTCGCGCAGCGTCAGCCGCGCAAAAATGCCCAGAATCTTCAGGTGGCGTTGTAAACCCATCCATTCGACGGCACGGTAAAACTCGCCAAAGTCGTCACCCACCGGCAAGCCGGC
The DNA here is from genome assembly GCA_021737905.1 of Rhodoferax sp. Taxonomy (GTDB): domain Bacteria; phylum Pseudomonadota; class Gammaproteobacteria; order Burkholderiales; family Burkholderiaceae_C; genus Polaromonas. The sequence continues at coordinate 10,655 of JAIPDA010000062.1, read as the reverse complement.
CTTGCGGGCTTTTTGCCAGTAGCGGATGGTGATGTCCAGCACAAACTCTTCGTCCCAGCTGAGGAAAGCGTCACGCATCAGGCTGGCGATGTCGTAGGTGATCGGTCCATACACCGCGTCCTGGAAATCCAGCACCCCAAGGTTGTAGGCCCCCACGCTCCCCACTGCGTGTGGTTCGCTGCCCCCCGGGGGGGCTGCCCCGCCTTGGGGCGGCCCGGCGGCGGGGCTCGATGCCTCTGTGCGGGGCAGGGAGTTGAGACTTGGTGAAATCATCAAGTTCCTCGGCATGAAGTCGCGGTGCACGAAGACGCGGGCGCCGCCCAGGGAGTTGAGATTGCTGTCCTTGATTTGTGCAAAGAAGCCGGCGAGTTTGTCCTGCAGGCCCGCATTCACCGTGATGCCGCGGTGCTTGGCGATGTACCAGTCGGGAAAGAGTTGCAGCTCGCGCGACAGCAGAGCGGCGTCGTAAGCCGGCAACACGCCGGGGCGTGACGAGAGTTGCCAGGCAATCAGCGCGTCCACCGCGTCCATGTACATCTGGTGAATCGGCGAGCCTGCCGGTGGAAAAGCATCCAGCGGCGCCTGCTGCTGGATGAGCTGCATCATGGTTTGCGAGCCCAGGTCGCTGAGCAGCATGAAGCCTTGCGCTTTGTCCCAGGCCAGCACGCGCGGCGCGTTCAGCCCGGCTTCGGCCATCAGCGCAGCGATTTTGACGAAGGGCGCGCAGTCTTCGAGCGCCGGTGGCGCGTCCATGATGATGCAACTGCCCGCAGCCCGGTCAATGCGATCAATGCGAAAGTAGCGCCTGAAACTGGCATCTGCCGAGGCCAGGCGCAGCGTGGCCGGGTCGAGCTGGCTGGCCGCGCTGGTGACGCTCAGCCATTGGGCGAAGAAGGCAGCCCGCCCAGGGTCGCTCCAAACGATATCCGCAGTGCTGGCAGGGTTTGCAAAAGAGGGGGTCATGGATAATCAGTCGGTAATCGACAAACCGGGTTTATCTCACATTCACGATGCATTGTGCGTCTCGCTCTTTTTCCATTGTCGCCGCGTCCTGGGCGGCGTTCCGCCTGCTTGGCCTGGTCTTGCTGCCGGGCGCTTGCCTGTGGGCCCAAAGCCTGCCTGCCGAGCCGCTTGCAGGTGCTTTGCGTGCGCCCTTAAAACGTACGCCGCTGTTGCAGGAAAAGCCGGCCGTGGGGCCGGGCAACGAAGTGCCGACCTTTGTCTTTGGAGATCAAATCAGCGGCCGCCCCGAGCTCGACTCTCTGGTCGAGGGCAACGCGGAGATGCGCCGCGGCAAAACCGCCCTGCGCGCTGACCGCATTGAGTATTACCAGCCCAGTGACTTCATGAAATCGCGCGGCAATGTACGCGTCGCTAACGCCGGCAATTTGTATTGGGGCCCGGCCTTGGACCTCAAGCTGGACAGTTTCGAGGGCACTTTTACCTCGCCCGGTTACCGCTTCGTGGCCGGTGGTAACGGCGCAGCGCAGCGGGTTGATTTTGCGGGCGAAAAGCGCATGTTTGCCTGGCAAGGCTCTTACACCACCTGTGAGCGCGACAACGAGGCCAGCTGGCTGCCGGCCTGGCAGCTGCGCGGCCAGCGCTTTTACTTTGACTTTGAGACCGAAGTCGGCGAGATCACCGGCGCCACAGTGCGCTTCCAGGATGTGCCCATACTCCATTGGCCGGGCACCCTGAGTTTCCCACTCAGCAGCAAGCGCAAGTCCGGCGTGCTTTCGCCAACCTATGGTTTGGACACTACCAGCGGTGTATCTTTGACGGTGCCTTATTACTTTGACATTGCGCCCAACCGCGATGCCACGGTAACGCCCACTTACATGACCAAGCGCGGCGTCAACCTGGTCAACGAGTTTCGCTATCTGGAGCCAGGCTACAGCGGGACTTTGCGCGCAAACTACATGCCCACCGACAAGCTGCGGGATCAAGAGCGCTGGTCATATTCTTTTCAACACAACGCCACCTTGCAGACCGGCGTTTCTTCCCTCGGCGTTGTCGGTCTGGGCCTGAATCTCAACCGCGTCGGCGACACCAATTACTGGCGTGACTTTCCCGGCGCCAGTGGCAGTTTGACGCAGCGCTTGCTACCCAATGACGTCAAGCTGAGTTGGGCACGCAATGGCTGGAGCAGCGGGCTGCTGGTGCAACACTGGCAAACGCTGAGCGACGCCAGCTCCCCCATCGTGCCGCCCTATGACCGTTTGCCCCAGTTGACCACGCGATACGGCCTCAATAACGCGCGGCTGGGCGGCTTGTCGGGGCTTAATTGGGCGGTAGACGCAGACCTCACCCAGTTTTCTGCCATCGGCAACACCAGCCAGCCCAATGCGACGCGCGCTTTTACCCGCGGGCAGATCAGCCGGCCTTGGAGCTGGCCGGCCGGCTACATCACGCCCAAGCTGCTGCTCAATGCCACCAGTTACCAGTTTGAGACTGCGCATGACAGAACCGGCGGCGGCATGTCCACTTCGCGCGTGGTGCCGACTTTCAGCCTGGACAGCGGACTGCAGTTCGAGCGTGACGAGAATCTTTTCGGGCGGGCGTTCATCCAGACCCTGGAGCCGCGGGCTTTTTATGTGCGCACCCCGTACCGCAACCAAAACAACATACCCAATTACGATTCGGGTGACGGAGGTTTTAACGTTGCGACGGTTTTTACGGAAAATGCTTTTGTCGGCAATGACAAGATCTCCGATGCCAATTTGTTGACGCTGGGTCTGACCTCGCGCCTGATCGACGATGCCAATGGCGCCGAGGTGGCTCGTGTAGGCGCGGCCCAAAGGCTTCGATTTGAAGACCAGCGCGTCACACTGGCGCAGAACGGCTCGTCCGTGACGCAGCTGTGGAGCGACATACTCGTTGGCGGCTCTGTCAAGTGGACAAAGGCGTGGTCCATGGACGCGACAGCGCAATACAGCCCCGAGCTCAAAGAGTCGCAGCGCAGCACCCTGGCTGCGCGCTACAGCCCGAGCAGCTACCGTTTGGCGACCCTGGCGTACCAGCGCGAACGGGCGGCCAGTGAGATGATCAACGTCGGTTGGCAGTGGCCTGTGAATGATCTGTGGGGAGACAAGGGGCAAGCCCTGGGTCCCGGTCTGGGCCAGGGCGGCAGGCGCTGGTACAGCGTCGGGCGCATGAATTTCAACATGGTCGAGCAGCGCATGGTCGACTCTTTGTACGGCTTTGAATACGATGGCTGTTGCTGGATCGGGCGTGCTGTGTTGCAGCGCACCTACACCAGCCGGTCCACGTCCACCACCCAAATCATGTTTCAGATCGAGTTCGTCGGCCTTTCCTACCTGGGCAACAATCCCTTAGGCACTTTGCGCACCAATATTCCGCAATATCAGAACCTGCGCAGCACACAGACGTCCCCTAGCCGTTTTACCAACTATGACTAGACTCTCTTTTTCTTTTGCCTCTCAAGGCCAGCTTCTGCGTACGCTCTTGGCTGCTTTGTGCCTGGGTGTGTGCGTTTTGCCGGCAGCAGGGCAGAGCCAGCGCGCGTCCAGCGCCGCCGACTTTATCGTTGCTGTCGTCAATTCCACGCCGATCACGAACGTCGAATTGCAGCTGCGCTTGCTGCGCGTTCAGCAGCAGCTTTCACGTCAGGGCAATGTGCCGCCGCGCAGCCAGTTGCTGCGCGAGGTGCTTGAGCGCTTGATCCTTGAGCGCGCCCAGCTGCAATTGGCACGGGAGCTTGGCGTAACACCCGATGATGCGGCTGTCGACCAGGCGGTTGACAACGTAGCGCTGCAAAACCAGGTTTCGCTCGAAGAGTTAAAACGCCGGCTCAGCGCAGACGGTGTAGATTACGCCCGCTTTCGAGCTGATGTGCGTGATGAGTTGACCCTGGTGCGATTGCGCGAGCGGGAAGTCGATTCGCGCGTCAAAGTCAGCGAGCAGGACATTGATCAGTTTTTCAGAGACCGTCAGGCGCAAGCGGGTGCCGAGCCAGAGCGCATTCAGCTGGCCCAGATTTTGGTGGCCGTGCCCGAGAGCGCCACGGCCGACCAGGTCCGCGCGCTGCAGGCCAAAGCCCAGCGGGCCTTAGACCGGGTGCGTGCCGGTGAAGCCTTTGACGGTGTTGCCGCTGAAGTCTCCGACGCGGCGGACCGTGCAGCCGGCGGGGACTTGGGTCTTCGGCCGGTTGATCGCCTGCCGAGTTTGTTTGTTGACGCCGTTCGTGACCTGAAGGACGGCGCACTGGCCGGCCCCTTGCGCAGCGGCGCAGGTTTTCATGTGCTTCAGCTGGTCAAGCGGTCGCGCGATGCGGCCGCCCTGACAGTCATTCAGACGCGCGCCCGTCATATCTTGTTCAAGTCGGGCCCGAAGTTCAATGAGGCTCAAGCCACGGCCAAACTGCTGGAGTTCAAGCGCCAAATAGTGGCAGGGCAGGCTGATTTTGCTGCGCTCGCCAGGGATAACAGCGAGGATGGTTCGGCCAAGGCCGGCGGCGATTTAGGCTGGGCCTCAGCCGGGATGTTTGTGCCCGAGTTCGAGCAGGTCATGAACCAGCTGGCGCCAGGCCAAATTGCCGATCCGCTGGTCTCCCGTTTTGGTGTGCACCTGCTTCAGGTGATGGCGCGCAGAGAAGCCCCCCTGTCTGAGCGAGAGCAACGCGAGCTGGCCCGCAATCTGGTGCGCGAGAAAAAAATAGAAGAGGCTTTTATTCTTTGGCAACAGGAAGTGCGCGGACGGGCTTATGTAGAGTTTCGCAATGAACAGTGAGCAAGTGCCGTCCATGCCGATAGATTCGGGCCTTGACCACGCATGAAGCATGTGGCGCGCAAACGCTTTGGCCAGCACTTTCTGACGGACCGCGGGATCATTGAAGACATCATTCAGTCGATCAACCCCACGGCCGGCGAGCCCATGGTGGAGATTGGGCCGGGCCTGGCCGCGATGACGCAGCCGCTGGTTGAGCGGCTCGGCCACTTGACTGTGATCGAGTTGGACCGGGACCTTGCGCGTCAGCTTCAGGCCCATCCGCAGCTCAAGGTTATCGAGGCCGACGTGCTCAAAGTTGACTTTTTCGCGCTTGCCAAAAGCATGCTGAGCCAGGCGCAGACGCCAAGCAAAATACGCGTGGTCGGCAATCTTCCCTACAACATTTCCACGCCCATTCTTTTCCATTTGCTGGACGCGGTGGCGGTCATTGAAGACCAGCATTTCATGCTGCAAAAGGAAGTCGTAGACCGCATGGTGGCCAAGCCTTGCAGCGCGGACTATGGGCGATTGAGCGTGATGCTGCAGTGGCGCTACGCCATGGAAAACGTACTCTTGGTGCCGCCGCATTGCTTTGACCCGCCGCCCCGTGTGAACAGCGCCATTGTGCGCATGGTGCCGCATGCCGAGCCTGCGGTTCTCGATGTTAAGTTGCTCAGCGAGCTTGTGCAGGTGGCTTTCAGTCAGCGGCGCAAGCTGCTGCGCCACACCCTCGGACAATGGTTGCAGGCGCGCGGCTTCAAGGGCGACTTCAACGTTCAGCGTCGCGCGGAAGAAGTGCCTGTGCACGAGTATGTGGCGCTGGTGCAGGCGCTGAGCGCAGCGACAGACTGAGTACGGCCCCTCGCTGCGCGCCGCCCGTAAAAAAAGCCCGCTTGTAGCGGGCTTTTTTGGAGCAAGCGTGCTGCGCTTAAGCCGCTGCCAACCAATAGCCCGCGTTGAACGGGCTGCTCATGCGCAGTGCCAATGGTGACACGTCGATGAGTTTGTCGGTTGGCATGACTTCGCCACCGTCTTCCAATGCATGCTGGGCCTCATTTGCCCGATCCCCTTGGCCAATGTCTGGGGAGCGGGCTACAGAAAAGAATAGAAACATCGGAACGGTATCTTTCGATCCGCCCAATAGTCGGCCGCATCCCTGAAGATGTCGAGCAGTTGCTCCCGTGCTTCTTTGTCGAACTTTGCGTTGGCCGGAATTTGTTCCAGCACCACAACGAAGCCCGGTTGCTGGCCGGACTTGTGAACAAGGTCGGTCATGCAATCGAAAAGCGCATCAAAATTTTTGCCGAAATGCGCAGGAAATGTGTACTGGGCCGCGATCATGTCCAGCACATCCTGTTTGCTCTGAGCGCTGCTCAGGTTGGCATAAAGGAAGTGCTGACCCAGTGCGGTCGCCGCGCCTTGCAATTCCGGTACGCGGAATGCGCGTATGGATTGAACAATGTTCGGCCTGACAGTACGAAGTGGTGTGTCCATCTTCGCTTCTCTTTCTAAAAACATGCTAACTGAAAAAATCAACTCAAACTGTTAAAACCAGCTCTTACGATCGCGCTCATCGAACGATCTGGCGGAAGCTTCCATAGTGGTCGTCGGTGTAAAAACAGGCGTCGGGTGCACGTGGCTGCTGGCCACCGCACACAATACGCCGCGCACCGCGGCTACTTTCTCCTGGCGTTCGAACGGTGTATTCGCGGTAATAACCGCGCTGGCGAGCCGGAAGAATTTTTTCCCGGTTGCCGAACACCGTGCCGTCCTTGTTGTACTTAAAGGGCCCGCCCTTTTCTATCAGTGCCATCATGTCCCGCCCTTGTGCAGGCAATGCGTCCAATGTCACGGTTTGCAAAACCGCCGCCTGGGCTTCGGTTTTGGCCTGCACCGATATGCCGATCGAACCAGCTGACAGTGCCAGCAGTGCCAGCGCAGCGGCCCTGGCCCAGACACCGCAAGTATTGCGGAACATGAAAAACACCTTTCACGATTTCAGCCCGTTCCGAACTTGGCACGGGGTTAACCCTGAAACTCCAAGGCGTAGTTTGACTCAAGCGCACGAAAAAAGCAACAGTTTGCCCAATAATTGGGCATGGGGTGCGCTTTGCCAGGGCTAAAAAGTTAGCGCCAGCTTGCGCCGAAAGCTTTCAGCGGCCTGAGTTTGCGTCTGCAACAGTCAAAGCTGTCATATTCACAATACGCCTGACCGTGGCGCTGGCGGTCAAAATATGGACCGGTTTGTCGGCCCCCAGTAAAACCGGGCCGATGGCAATGTTGCCGCCGGCAGCGGTTTTCAGCAGGTTGTAGGCAATATTGGCGGCATCAATATTGGGAAACACCAGCAAATTGGCCTCCCCGCTCAGGGTGCTGTTCGGCATCACGTTGATGCGCGCTTCGGGGTCCAGTGCGACATCTCCGTGCATTTCGCCGTCAACTTCCAGCCAGGGCGCCTTATCCCGCAGCAAGGCCAAAGCTTGTCGCATCTTCAGGGCGCTGGGCAAATTGGAAGAGCCAAAATTTGAATGTGACAAAAGCGCAACTTTGGGCTTGATGCCGAAGCGCATCATTTCCTCGGCCGCCATTGTGGTGATTTCAGCGAGTTGTTCAGCCGTCGGGTCGTAGTTCACATGCGTGTCGAGCAAGAACACTTGCCGGCCCGGCAGCATCAAACCGTTCATGCAGGCATAGGTATGAACGCCGGTGCGTTTGCCGATGACCTGATCCACGTAGTCAAGGTGCATGGCCGTGGTGCCCCAGGTGCCGCAGATCAAGCCGTCGACATCGCCCTTGTGCAGCAGCATGGCGCCAATCAGCGTCAGACGTCTGCGCATTTCGATCTTGGCGATTTGCGTGGTCACGCCGCGGCGCTCCATCATGCGGTGGTAGGTTTGCCAGAAGTCCCGGTAGCGCAGGTCCTGCTCGACGTTGACTATGTCGTAGTCGAGCTCTTCTTTGAGGCGCAGGCCGAACTGCTCAATGCGTTGGGCGATGACGGCCGGCCGGCCGATCAGCGTCGGTCGGGCCAGTCCTTCGTCAACCACGATCTGGCAGGCGCGCAGCACGCGCTCTTCCTCGCCCTCGGCGTAGGCCACGCGTTTGCGGCTGGCCGATTTGGCGGCGGCAAAGATGGGTTTCATCATGGTGCCGGAGGCATAGACGAAGCTTTGCAGTTTCTGGCGGTAAGCGTCCATGTCCAGGATGGGCCGCAGCGCCACACCACTTTCGGCCGCCGCCTGGGCCACGGCCGGCGCTATCTTGATCATCAGACGCGGGTCAAAGGGCTTGGGAATCAGGTATTCGGGGCCGAAAGCCAGCGTCTGACCCGCGTAAGCGGCCGCTACCACTTCGCTTTGCTCTGCTTGCGCCAGCTCAGCAATCGCATAAACCGCAGCAATCTCCATCTCTACCGTGATGGTCGAGGCGCCAGCGTCCAGTGCGCCGCGGAAAATATAGGGAAAGCACAGGACGTTGTTGACCTGGTTGGGGTAATCGGTGCGGCCTGTCGCCATGATGGCGTCATCACGCACCATCTTGACGTCTTCCGGCGTTATTTCGGGGTTGGGGTTGGCCAGCGCGAAAATGATGGGCTTGGCCGCCATTTTCTTGACCATGTCCTTTTTGAGCACGCCGCCAGCCGAAAGACCTAGAAAAATATCGGCGCCATCGATGATCTCACCCAGCGTGCGCGCCATGGTTTTTTGCGAAAACTGCAGTTTGTCTTCGTCCATCAGCTCGGTCCGGCCTTCATAAACCACGCCGGCGAGGTCGGTCACAAAAATATTTTGGCGCGGAAACCCCAATTTGAGCATCAGATTCAAGCATGCCAAAGCAGCGGCGCCGGCACCAGAAGTCACCAGTTTGACCTTTTTAAGGTCTTTTCCAGCCACTTTGAGCGCATTTAACAGCGCAGCAGCAACTGTGATGGCCGTGCCGTGCTGGTCGTCATGAAAAACCGGGATCTTCATGCGCTTGCGCAGTTCGCGCTCTACATAAAAGCAGTCAGGGGCTTTGATGTCTTCGAGGTTGATAGCGCCGAATGTCGGCTCCAGGGCGGCAATCACCTCGACCAGCTTGACCGGGTCTGGCTCGTCGATTTCGATGTCAAACACATCCACGCCGGCAAACTTCTTGAACAGGACGGCTTTGCCTTCCATCACCGGTTTGGAGGCGAGTGGGCCGATGTTGCCCAGGCCCAGCACGGCGGTGCCGTTGGTGATGACGGCCACCAGGTTGCCGCGGCTGGTGTATTTGTAAGCTGCGTTCGGGTCTTTGACGATTTCTTCGCACGGGGCGGCCACACCCGGCGTGTAGGCCAGCGCCAGGTCGCGCTGGTTGACCAACTGCTTGGTGGCCGCTATAGCCACTTTGCCGGGGGTGGGGAACTCGTGGTATTCGAGTGCGGCGCGGCGCAGTTCGTCGCGCTTTTCCTGTTGCTTGTCTACCGGCGAATTGGACATGTGAAGCGTCTCCAGCGGGGGCAGCCCTTGCGGGCGTCAATTACTTGTAAGAAAAGATGATTGTAGGCTTCGGGGTTTAGCGCGAACGAGGCGCAATCGAAGTCCTGAAGTCAGGTCGCCTTTGACTTTTTGTCATACAAAGCAGGTCAGCGAGCCGTCTGTTTTTTAGCTTTGCAGCTCTAAAGTCAGGTCGCTAACAGTTTGGCTTGGGCCATCCTTTGAGAGGTTTGTGCCCCCGCCAGCACAAAGCCGCGCGGCTGGTCGGCATCGTCCAGCCAATGCCAGATGCCTTCGCCAGCGCCAGCCCAGCGGCCTGCCAATCCGGCCTGGGCGGTCGCCACCACCAGCGGCAGGGCGGGCGTTTTGACCGACACCGGCATCAGCGCAAAAGCCAGGGCCGTTGGCGTGCCGGCCAGTGTGGCGGCCAGCGCCCGCGCAGCGCTCATGATGGGCATGACATAAGGCAGCGTGGAGCCGTGCGCCGACAGCAACGAGGGTGCGCTGGCGTACTGGGCACAGTCGCCCAAGGCGTAAACATGCGCCGCGCTGGTTTGCAAAAACGTGTTGACGACGATGGCACGGTCCACCAGCAACCCGGCGGCTTGTGCCAATGCCGTGTCAGCGCGCAAACCTATGGCGCTGAGCACCGCATCGGCCGGCACACTCTCGCCCGTGGCCAGCGTGACCTGCAGCCGGCCGGCGGCGTGATCTACGGCACGCACCGTGCAGCCAAAGTGAAAATGCACACCCAGCGCCTCCAGTGCCGCTTGCAGGGCGGCGCTGGCCTCGGGCGGTAGCAGGGCGGCCAGCGGACGAGGCCCGGGGTCCACCACGCGCACGCGAACGCCGGCTTGCGCCAGGTCGTTGGCGAACTCGCAACCGATCAGCCCGGCACCCATGATCAGCACCTCGCGCAGCGGCGCGCCTGGCGACTCTGCGCCGGCTTGCAGGCGGGCGTGAAAAGCCGCAAAGTCATCCAGCGAATTGATGCTCATCACGGCATCAGCCGCATCGCCTTGCACCGGCACCCGGATAGGCTGCGCGCCGGTGGCCAGCACCAGGTCGCGGTAGCTCAGCGTTTGCAAGCCGGCTGGGCTGCGGACACGCATGGTTTGCGCGGCGGTGTCGATGGCTTCCACGCGGGTCTGCGCCAGCAGCGTGACACTTAAGGTTTCGGCCATTTTGGTGGCCGGCGTGCTCACCAGCTGCGCAGGCAAACGGCCTTGCGCAAAGGCGTTGGACAGCGAGGGCTTGGCATAAAAGTCACCGCTGTCGGCCGTCACCAGCAGCACCGGCGTCGTAGTGTTGAGTTTGCGGAATTCTCGCGCCGTGGTCCAGCCGGCCAGGCCGGCACCCACGATGATCAGGCTCTGGCTCATGCCCTGCTTTCAGAGTTCAACGACTTCAAAGTCAGCCTTGGCCACGCCGCAGTCCGGGCAGGCCCAGCTCGCGGGCACATCGGCC
>JAIPDA010000061.1 GCA_021737905.1 Rhodoferax sp. | reverse complement strand
TGCAGCAGTTTGAGGTTGAGTGAGCTCGACAGCAGCGCGTGCCAGCCGAAGTCCAGCCCGGTCCACATGGCGTCCTGGTGCGCGCCAAACAGCGGCAGCCGGTGCTCGATGAAATCAGCCAGCGCCAGCAGGGCCTGCTCGCGGGTCACCGGCCAGTTGAAGCGGCTCAGCTCGCCCGGGTGGTCGGCAAAGCGCTCTGCCACCAGCAGCAGCACCTGGCGCGTGATCTCGTCTTGCGCAAAGACCAGCGGTTTTGGCAGGTCCTTCGGGCCGGCCTTGCCAAAGCCTTTGCGGTTGTCGGCGTCAAAGTTCCATTGCCCGCCCAAGGGCTCGCCGTCGTCCATCAGCACCTTGTATTGCTGGCGCATTTTTCGGTAGAAAAACTCCATGCGCAGACTGGCCGATCGGCCTGCCCACTGGCGAAAAGCCGGCAGGCTGCATAAAAAATGCTTGTCTTCGCGCCACTCCAGCGGGGTGCGCTGGCCCGGGTCAGGCTGACAGGCTTGCTCTATCAGTGCGCGCACGCGCAGGTCGCCGGGCTCCACGCCGATCACGCGTTCCGGTTGCAGCGCCAGCAGCGCCGCGCGCAGGCCGGTGGCCAGCGTCTGGTCGCCCTCGTGCGCCAGTGCGCGGTAGTGCACCGTGATGCCGCGTTGCCGTAGCTTTTCGGCAAAGTGCCGCATGGCCGACAGGAACAGCGCAGTGCGCGCTTTGTGCGACCAGACGTGGGTGGATTCTTCGAAGGCCTCGATCATCAGCACGGCGTCGTGCCCGGCGTCCAGGCCGTCGAACAAGCTGGAATCGATGTCGAGCTGGTCACCCAAAACCAGCAAGAGATGGCGGCAGGGCGCTGTCATGGCGCGGCCCGGGGTGCCTCGGGTGTGACGCTTTTGCGGGCGCGACAGGCGTCAGAGCAATACTTCACGTCGGCCCAGTTTTTGGCCCAGCTTTTGCGCCAGACCATGTCGCGACCGCAAACCAGGCAGGGCTTGCTGGGCAGCGAAGCCTTGTTGCCTTTGAAGCCGTTGGTGCCCGCCATGCTTTTAGCTCAGGCTGTTGCGGTAATGATGGGTGTCGGTGCGGTACAGGCCGCGCCGCAATTCCATGGGCAGGTCGTTGTAAGTGAAGGCAGTACGCTCTACGCTCAGCAGCGGCTCGCCAGCTTTGACCTTGAGCAGTTCGCAGGCGGGCTCGCTGGCAGCCAGGGCCCGGATTTTTTCTTCAGCGCGCACCATGCGCACGCCGAACTCGGTTTCAAACAGGGCGTACATGGGGCCGCGGTAGCTGTCCAAGCGTTCCGCCGTTAAGCCCTTGAAGGGGGAGGCCGGTAGCCAAAGGTCTTCCAAAATGGTGGGTACCTGCTGGAAGGACAAGACCCTTCGCACATGCAGCACCGCATCGCCGCTGCGCAAGCCCAGTGCGCGCGCAATGTCGGCCGGCGCACGCAGGCGTTTGCACTCAATGATGCGCCGCTGTGCAGGGCCTTCCTTGCTGGCATCGCCGGTGTCCGGCAGCAGCCGTAAAAAACGGTATTGCACTTGCTGCTCGGCGTGGGTGGCGACAAAAGTGCCTTTGCCCTGCCGGCGCATCACCAGGTTTTCGGCGGCCAGCTCGTCAATGGCTTTGCGCACCGTGCCCTGGCTGACGCGAAAGCGCGCAGCCAGGTCCATCTCGCTGGGGATCACGTCCCCCGGCTTCCACTCGCCATCTTGCAGGCTTTGCAGAATCAGTACTTTGATTTGTTGGTAGAGCGGACTGAAGGCCGGGGTGCCGCCTGGGCCGGCTTCTTGAATGGAAGTCATGATGTCGGGCTGTGGGGTCAATCAGGTCTGCACATGGATGAAAAGTAGTGCGAATGTTATCTTATATAAGACATAAGACAAATTGACCAGTGGGGGTTTTCCCGCGTAAAATAATGGGTTGAATCCCAAGCGCAAGTTCACGACTGCGCGTCAACTGATCAACAACCTTCCTGGAGTTTCGTCATGAGCAAAAAACCCGTCCGTGTTGCCGTCACTGGTGCCGCCGGTCAAATTGGTTACGCCCTGTTGTTCCGCATCGCCTCCGGCGAAATGCTCGGCAAGGACCAGCCTGTTATTTTGCAGTTGCTCGAAGTGCCTGCTGAAGGCCCGCAAAAGGCGCTCAAGGGCGTGATGATGGAACTCGAAGACTGTGCTTTCCCGCTGCTGGCTGGCATGGAAGCCCATGGCGACCCGATGACCGCCTTCAAAGACACCGACTACGCCTTGCTGGTCGGTTCCATGCCCCGCAAAGCCGGCATGGAACGCGCCGAGCTGCTGGCCATCAACGGTCAGATCTTCACCACCCAGGGCAAGGCCCTGAATGCTGTCGCCAGCCGCAACGTCAAGGTGCTGGTGGTCGGTAACCCGGCCAACACCAATGCCTATATCGCCATGAAAAGCGCGCCGGATCTGCCGCGCAAAAACTTCACCGCCATGCTGCGCCTGGACCACAACCGTGCTTTGTCGCAAATTGCGGCCAAGACCGGCACGCAGGTCGCCGACATCGAAAAACTCACTGTCTGGGGCAACCACTCGCCCACCATGTACGCCGACTACCGCTTTGCCACTGTGGGCGGCAAAAAGGTCAAAGACCTGATCAACGACCAGGTCTGGAACGCCACCGTGTTCCTGCCCACCGTCGGCAAGCGCGGCGCAGCCATCATTGAAGCGCGTGGCTTGTCTTCTGCCGCCTCTGCTGCCAATGCCGCCATCGACCACATGCGCGACTGGGCCCTGGGCTCCAAGGGCAAATGGGTCACCATGGGCATTCCTTCGGACGGCCAGTACGGCATACCCAAAGACACCATGTTCGGCTTTCCCGTCACCACCGAAGGCGGCGAGTACAAACTGGTCGAAGGCCTGGAGATCGACGCCTTCAGCCAGGAGTGCATCAACAAGACGCTCAAAGAACTGCAAGACGAGCAAGCCGGCGTCGCTCACCTGCTGTAAGGGCCGCAAGCCGCCTGCCGCGGTTGACACCGCACACCATGCAACACCCGCGCGACGTTCTTCTTGGCGCTCAGGCCGCAGCCGGCGTTTTGCCGGTTTGCGACCACTACAGCGGCGTTGAGCCGCGCATGCGCAAAAGCCTGCAGCTGCAGGCTGAGATGAGCCAGGAGTTCGGCGCCTGCGTCTTTGATGTGACGCTGGACTGCGAAGACGGTGCCCCCGTGGGCGGCGAGGCTGATCACGCCGCGCTGGTGGTTTCTTTGCTGCTGGCCGCTGCCCCCGGTGCCCGCGTGGCAGCGCGTGTGCACCCGATTGACCATCCGGCCTTCGAGGCGGACATTGCCACCATCGTCGGCCAGGCGGGTCACCGGCTGAGCCACCTGATGATTCCCAAGGTCGATTCGGCAGCCGATGTTCAGCGCGTTGTCAAAGCCCTGGCGGATGTGGGTTCGGCCGCGGCTGCGGCTTTGCCGCTGCACGTGTTGATCGAGTCGCCGCTGGCGGTTCATAACGCCTTTGAAATTGCCGGCCAGCCGCGCGTGCAGTCCCTGAGTTTCGGCTTGATGGATTTTGTTTCCAGTCACAACGGCGCCATACCGGCTGAGGCCATGGGCAGCAGCGGCCAGTTCAGCCATCCGCTGGTGCTGCGCGCCAAGCTCGACATTGCATCGGCCTGCCACGCGCATGGCAAAGTGCCTTCGCATTGCGTTGTGACTGAATTCAGCGACGCTGCCGCCATGCAAAGTGCCGCGCTGCGCGCCAGCCGGGAGTTCGGCTACACCCGCATGTGGAGCATTCACCCCGGACAGATCCGCCCGATTCTGGCGGCCTTGGCTCCCCAGGCCGATGAGCTGGCGTTTGCCGCAGAGTTGATTGTTGCGGCCGACCGCGCGCAATGGGCCCCCATCAGTTTTCAGGGCAAGCTGCACGACCGCGCCAGTTACCGTTATTTTTGGCAGTTGTTGGAGCGTGGCCACCAAACCGGCGCCATCCTGCCTGAGGCGGTCCAAGGGTATTTCCTCAGACACGCTTCGGCGAGCTGAGAGCAAGCTGGCCGCATGAAGATTTTTTACATCACCCCCCTTTTGCTGGCTTGCTGGGGCTTGGCCTTTGAAGCTTCAGCCCAGAACGCTGTGGCAAAAACCGCCAAGCCCGCCGCCAAGCCTGCCAAAAAGCGCCAAGCAGCGCCTGCGAACAGCGTCAGCCGCACCGAAATCCGCAGCACGGCCACTCAGATGGCGGCCGGTATTGCGGCAGCTGAAACAGCGCTCGAGCCGGCTGAGCTGGCAATTGCCGAGCGCGTGCACACGGGCGTGATGCCCTGCGAGGCGGGTACATCCGTCACCCTGGCCAGCGACCCGGCGGCCCCTGGCTACTTTGTTATGCAGGGTAAAAATTTCCGTTTTCGCATGGTTCCTGTGAGCACGGTCACCGGGGCGATTCGCCTGGAGGATCGCCAAGCCGGTGCGGTGTGGCTGCAACTGCCCAACAAGTCGATGCTGATGAATCAGAAAATCGGTCAGCGCATGGCCGATGGCTGCATGAGCCAGTCTCAGCTTGTGGTGGCCCAGGCGATGAAAGATGCGCCACCGCCGGACTTGCTGGGCCCACCTGCGGCTGAGCCTGAGCCCGCGACCCGCCCTTGAATTTTTTAACAAAGTTTCCAACCCCTCTTTTTGTACGACAGGAGAAAAATAGTGTCTGAGTTCTTGACTGCTTACCGGGCCCATGTTGCCGAACGTTCCGCACAGGGCATACCGCCAGTGCCTTTGTCTGCCCAGCAAACTGCTGAGGTCATTGACCTGCTGAAAAATCCACCCAAGGGCGAAGAAAAAACGCTGGTGGACCTCATCACCTACCGCGTGCCGGCGGGTGTGGATGATGCAGCCAAGGTCAAGGCCAGTTACCTGGCGGCTGTAGCGCACGGCACTGAAAAGTGCGCGCTCATCACCCGCCAGCAAGCCACGCACCTGCTGGGCACCATGCTGGGCGGCTACAACATCAGCCCCCTGATTGATTTGCTCGGCGATGCCGACGCCGCAGTGGCCCAGGAGGCTGCCAAAGGACTGAAGTTCACCTTGCTGATGTTTGACCAGTTTCATGACGTGCAGGAAAAAGCCGAGCAGGGCAATGCTCACGCCAAGTCTGTTTTGCAAAGTTGGGCAGACGCGGAGTGGTTCACCTCCCGCCCTGAAGTGCCCAAGTCGATTCAATTGACAGTGTTCAAGTGCGCCGGCGAGATCAATACCGATGACCTGTCCCCGGCGCCTGATGCCTGGAGCCGCCCCGACATTCCGCTGCATGCCATTGCCATGCACAAAAATGCCCGCCCCGGTATCACCCCCGAAGAAGACGGCAAACGCGGCCCGGTCAAGTTCATCGAAGAACTCAAGGCCAAGGGCAATCTGGTGGCTTACGTCGGTGACGTGGTCGGCACCGGCTCTTCACGCAAATCTGCCACCAACTCTGTTTTGTGGTGGACCGGTGAAGACATTCCCTATGTGCCAAACAAACGTTTTGGCGGGGTCTGTCTAGGCGGCAAGATCGCCCCGATTTTCTACAACACCATGGAAGACTCGGGCGCGCTGCCGATCGAGCTGGACGTGAGCCAGATGGCCATGGGTGATGTGCTCGAGCTGCGGCCTTATGAAGGCAAAGCCCTCAAGGGCGGCAAAGTGATCGCCGAGTTCACACTCAAAAGTGATGTTCTGTTTGACGAAGTGCGCGCCGGCGGCCGCATTCCGTTGATCGTCGGGCGTGGACTGACGGCCAAGGCGCGGGCTGCGCTGGGTCTGCCTGCTTCGACGGTTTTTCGCTTGCCGCAAGCCCCGGTGGACAGCGGCCGTGGTTACACGCTGGCGCAAAAAATGGTGGGCCGCGCCGTCGGTCTGCCTGAAGGCAAGGGCGTTCGCCCCGGCACGTATTGCGAGCCGAAGATGACGTCCGTCGGCACGCAAGACACGACCGGCCCGATGACCCGCGACGAGCTCAAAGACTTGGCCTGCCTGGGTTTCAGCTCCGACCTTGTCATGCAATCGTTTTGCCATACAGCCGCTTACCCCAAGCCGGTGGACGTGAAGATGCACCACGAGTTGCCCGAGTTCATCACCACGCGTGGCGGTATCTCGCTGCGCCCCGGTGACGGCATCATCCACAGCTGGCTCAACCGCATGCTGCTGCCCGACACCGTCGGCACCGGCGGCGACAGCCACACGCGTTTTCCTATCGGCATCAGCTTTCCGGCCGGTTCCGGTCTGGTGGCTTTCGGTGCGGCCACCGGCGTGATGCCGCTGGACATGCCTGAGAGCGTGCTGGTGCGCTTCAAAGGCAAGATGCAACCGGGCGTCACCCTGCGTGACCTGGTCAGCGCCATTCCTTTGTACGCCATCAAGGCCGGTTTGCTGACCGTGGCCAAGCAGGGCAAGGTCAATGTGTTCTCGGGCCGCATTCTCGAAATCGAAGGCTTGCCAGACCTGAAGGTCGAGCAGGCCTTTGAGCTGAGCGACGCTTCGGCCGAGCGCAGTGCCGGCGGTTGCACGGTGCACCTGAACAAAGAGCCGATCATCGAGTACATCAACAGCAACATCACCATGCTCAAGTGGATGATTGCCACCGGTTACTCGGACGTGCGCACCATCAAACGCCGCATCGCCGCCATGCAAGCCTGGTTGGCCAACCCGCAATTGCTCAAGGCCGACCCGGACGCCGAGTACGCTGCTGTGATTGAGATCGACCTGGCTGAAATTCATGAGCCTATCCTGGCGTGCCCCAACGATCCGGACGATGTGAAAACACTGTCTGACGTGGCCGGCACCCAGATCGACGAAGTCTTTATCGGTAGCTGCATGACCAACATCGGCCATTTCCGCGCTGCCTCCAAGCTGCTCGAAAACAAGCGCGACATTCCGGTCAAGCTGTGGATGGCGCCGCCCACCAAGATGGACGCCAAGCAACTGAGCGAAGAAGGTCACTACGGCGTGCTGGGCGCAGCCGGTGCGCGCATGGAAATGCCGGGTTGCAGTTTGTGCATGGGCAACCAGGCGCAGGTCAAAGAAGGCGCTACCGTGCTGTCGACATCCACCCGTAATTTCCCGAATCGCCTGGGCAAGAACACCAATGTGTTCTTAGGCTCAGCTGAGCTGGCTGCCATCACCTCCAAGCTCGGTCGCATTCCGACCAAAGCCGAGTACATGGCCGACATGGGCGTGCTATCGGGTGCCAGCGGCACGGTGTACAAGTACCTCAACTTCGACCAGGTCAAGGACTACACCGACGTTGCTGCGACGGTCAGCTGAAGGGCGCCCGGTTTGCTCGCGACCTTTGACGCTGTTTGCCGGCCATTGCCAGGCGCATGAGTCGCCAGCTCCTGATTGCCGGTGGCGGCATCGGTGCTTTGGCGGCAGCTTTGAGTTCGGCCAGGGCCGGCTGGCATGTGCGGCTTTATGAGAAAGCAGAAGTTTTTTCAGAAGTCGGTGCAGGCCTTCAGCTCGGGCCCAACGCCACCCGTATCTTGCAGGGATGGGGCTTGGGCCAGGCGCTGGAGCGCTTGGCGGCCTTCCCGGACAAGCTGCTGGTGCGCAGCGCCCCCAGCGGACGCGAGCTGGCCAGTCTGAGCCTGGGCAGCCGCTGCCAGCAACGCTATGGCGCACCCTACGCTACCATGCACCGTGCCGATTTGCACAGCATGTTGCTGGACAGTGTGCGACTGCGGCCCGAGGTGAAGCTGCATTTGAACTCTCCCGTGACCGGCTACACCGACACGCCTGAGGGCGTGCAACTGGCCTGGGCCGATGGCTACTCTGTTGAGGGGGATGCGCTGATCGGCGCTGATGGTTTGTGGAGCCAGGTGCGTCTGCAGACCTTGGAAGATCATGTCGCCCAGCCGACCGGCCACCTGGCTTACCGAGCGCTGGTGCGTCAAATCGATTTACCCAAATCACTGCGCAGCCAGCAGGTCAGTGTCTGGCTGGGGCCCGACATGCACCTGGTGAGCTACCCCGTGCGAGGTGGTGAATGGCTCAATGTGGTGATGTTCACGCAGGGTCAAGTGCCGGATGATCACCAGGATTGGGACCATGCCGGCTTGCGTGACAACGTGCTGACCGCCACGGCCGGGCACTGTGCAGCGCTCACGGCATTGGTCGAGGCGGTGCCCGCCTGGCGTTTGTGGGCACTGTGTGACCGCCCCCCCGTGGCCAGTGCCGCGCAGATGGCCTGCGGCCGCGTGGCTTTGCTGGGGGACGCGGCGCACCCCATGCCGCCTTATCTGGCGCAGGGCGCCGGCATGGCGATTGAAGACGCGGCCGAGTTGGGGCGCTGCCTGGCCGGCGTTGTCAAACCTGTGGCCGATGTGCCGTTGGCGCTCAGCCGTTATGCACTCAACCGTTGGCAGCGTAACGCCCGTGTGCAGGCCCGCGCCGTGCGCAACGGTCAGATTTTCCATGCCACCGGCCCGCTGCGACTGGGGCGCGACATCGCGCTCAAGTTGCTGGGGCATCGCCTGCTGGACATGCCCTGGCTGTACGCCGGCGCTTGAGCCTTTGCGGCAAAATACCTGCACACAACCCTAGGAACACCCATGGCCTCCCAAGAAAAAAACCAACATCCCGTCGCTGTCGTCACCGGTGCCGGCACCGGCATTGGCCGTGCAGTCTCGCTGTCTTTGCTCAAAGCCGGTTACAGCGTCGCGCTGGCCGGACGGCGCAGCGAGCCGCTGGAGGCTGTGGTGGCCGAGGCCAAAGCGCTCGGCTTTGACCGCGCCCTGGCCGTGGCGACCGATGTGTCCAAACCCGACTCTGTGACGGCCTTGTTCGAGCGCACGCGCCAGCAGTTCGGCCGCGTGGACGTCTTGTTCAACAACGCCGGCGTAGGCTTGCCGGCAGGCGGCTTTGACGAGCTGACATTCGAGCAGTGGCAAAACGTCGTCAACATCAATCTCACGGGCTCGTTTTTGTGTGCGCAGGCCGCTTTCAGGGTGATGAAGGCGCAAAGCCCCCAGGGTGGCCGCATCATCAACAACGGCTCCATCTCGGCCCATGCGCCACGCCCGAACTCCGCGCCTTACACCGCGACCAAGCACGCCATCACGGGCTTGACCAAGTCCATCTCGCTGGATGGACGGCCTTTTGACATTGCCTGCGGCCAGATTGACATCGGTAATGCGGTGACCGAGATTTCAGCGCGCATGGCCACCGGCACGATGCAGGCCAATGGTCAAATCGCTATCGAAGCCATGATGGATGTGCAGCACGTGGCCAATGCTGTGGTGCACATGGCCAGTTTGCCGCTGGAGGCCAATGTGCAGTTCATGACTGTCATGGCCACCAAGATGCCTTTTGTCGGCAGGGGCTGATCAGACCAGCTGGCCGAACAGCAAAAACTCCATCAGTGCTTTTTGCACATGCAGGCGGTTTTCCGCTTCGTCCCACACCACCGACTGCGGCCCGTCAATCACCTCGGCCTCGACTTCTTCGCCGCGGTGTGCCGGCAGGCAGTGCATGAAGAGCGCATCGGGTTTGGCTGCAGCCATCATGTCCCGGTCTACGCACCACTTGGAAAAAGCTTTTTTGCGGGCTTCATTTTCGGCTTCGTAGCCCATGCTGGTCCACACGTCAGTGGTGACCAGATCAGCTCCTGCGCAGGCCTGCATGGGGTCTTTGAAGACCGCATAGCTTTGCGCTGAGCGGATGCCTGCAATCGACTGGTCCACCTCGTAGCCGCCGGGCGTACTCAGGTGCACTTTAAAGCCGAGGATCTCGCTGGCCTGCAGCCAGGTGTTGGCCATGTTGTTGCCATCGCCAACCCAGGCGACGGTCTTGCCCCGAATCGAGCCGCGGTGCTCGATGAAAGTAAAGATGTCGGCCAAAATCTGGCAGGGGTGAAACTCATTGGTCAGGCCATTGATGACCGGCACACGAGAGTGCGCTGCAAAACGCTCGATTTTGGTCTGCTCGTAGGTGCGGATCATCACCAGGTCCACCATGCGGCTGATGACCCGGGCGCTGTCTTCAATCGGTTCGGCCCGGCCCAGCTGGCTGTCGCCGGTGGTCAGGTGAACCACAGAGCCCCCCAGCTGGTACATGCCGGCTTCAAAGCTCACGCGGGTGCGCGTCGAGGCTTTCTCAAAAATCATGGCCAGCGTTCGGTCTGCCATGGGCTGGTGTTTTTCGTAGGCCTTGAATTTTTTCTTGATGAGCGCGGCGCGCTCAAACAGGTAAGCGTATTCGCCAGCCGTGAAGTCGCTGAACTGCAGGTAGTGGCGTTGCGCAGTCATGCCTTTTCCTTGATCAGCTGTTGGACCAGCGGCACCAAAATGCTGACCACTTCATCGGCCTCGGCAGTCGTCATGACCAGCGAGGGCACCATGCGAATGACGCTGTCGGCGGTCACACTGATTAACAAACCTTTTTCCGCTGCGCGCCCTACCAGCTCGCTGCAAGGAACGGTCAACTCAACGCCCAGCATGAGGCCGCGACCACGGATTTCTTTGAGGCCAGGCTGGCCGCCCAATTCACGCTGCAGCGCCGCTTTGAGGTGATCGCCCACCTTGACGGCATTGCCCAGCAAGCCTTCTTCTTCCATGATCCGGATGGTCTCGACCCCGGCACGCATGGCCAGCGGGTTGCCGCCGAAGGTACTGCCGTGATTGCCAGGCGCAAAAATCTTGGCCGCCTTGGGGCCGGCCACCACGGCGCCTATCGGCACCCCTGAGCCCAGGCCTTTGGCCAGCGGCATCACGTCCGGCAGAATACCGGCCCACTGGTGCGCAAACCATTTGCCGGTGCGGCCCATGCCGCATTGCACTTCGTCGATCATCAGCAGCCAGTCCTGCTCGTCGCAGAGCTTTCGCAAAGCGCGCAGGTAGTCAACGTTCACCGGATTGACGCCGCCTTCACCCTGGATGGCTTCCAGGAAAACCGCCACCACGTTGGGGTTGCCGGCGGTGGCTTTCTTCAGGGCTTGCACGTCATTGAGTGGCACGCGGATGAAACCTTCCACCAGCGGGCCAAAACCGGCTTGCACTTTGGCGTTGCCTGTGGCGCTCAGGGTGGCGATGCTGCGGCCGTGAAAGGCCTTGTCGTAAACCACGACTTCCGGGCGCTCGATACCCTTGTCATGACCGAATTTGCGCGCCAGTTTGAGAGCGGCTTCATTGGCCTCCAGACCGGTCGAGCAAAAAAAGACATTGCTCATGCCCGACAACTCGACCAGCTTGGCCGCCAGCGCTTCTTGCAGGGGGATATGGTAGTAATTGGAGGTGTGAATCAGCCGGCTGATCTGCTCTTGCAAAGCAGGCACCAGCTTGGGGTGGTTATGCCCCAGCGTGTTGACGGCAATACCGCCCAGCGCGTCCAGATAAGCCTTGCCGTTAACGTCCCACACGCGGCAGCCTTGGCCATGCGAGAGCGCCAGCGGCAGTCGGCCGTAGGTGTTCATGACGTGCGGGGAAGCGGCTTCAACGGGGATGGGTAGGGCGGCGTTCATGGTCGGGCGGGGCTTTCACTTGAGACTCAATTTTTGATTTTAGGTCCACACGTCCGGGCCC
>JAIPDA010000060.1 GCA_021737905.1 Rhodoferax sp. | reverse complement strand
CACGGCCGGGTCGCGGCGCGTCCAGTCGGCACGCAGCAGGGCCACTTTTTTAGCGTCTACATCGGCCAGCACGGCGCTGTTGGCCAGCGCTGTTTTTTTGTTGTACTGGCAGGTCACGCACCAGGCGGCGGTGAAGTCCACCATCACGCTGCGCCCCTGGGCATTGAGCTCGGCCACGCGCCCTGGAGCCCAGGGCTGCCAGCGCTCGGTGGCGGCCACAGTCGCAGTCGGCCCGGCAGGCGGCGGCGTGAGCAGCAGCGCACCGGCGGCCCACCAGGCCCAGGCGTTCAAGGCCAGCACCGCCGCCACGGCCAGCGTGCGCGGCCGCCCCTGCAGCGTGAAAGCCCAAACCAGCAGCGCCAGCAACACCAACAAGCCCAGCAACGCGCCCGCGCCGTCAATGCCGCTTTGCTGGCCCAGCACCCAGACCAGCCAGACCACAGTGGCAAACATCGGGAAAGCCATCAACTGGCGAAAGCCAACCATCCAAGGCCCCGGCCGCGGCATCACGCGCGCTACCGCGGGCAGCGCACTGGCCAGCGCATAAGGCAGCGCCATGCCCAGGCCAATGGCGGCAAACACGGCCAGCGCCTGCGCGGCCGGCAAGCCCACCGCCAAGCCCAGCGAAGCACCCATGAAAGGCGCGGTGCAAGGCGAGGCAATCGCAGTAGCCAATACGCCCGACAAAAAGTCATTGACGGTCGGGCTTTGGGCTTGCAGGCCGGCCAAGCGGCTGGGCAGCAGCTGGCCAAACTCAAACAAGCCCGCCAGGTTCAGGCCCAGCAACGTAAACAGCAAGGCCAGGCCCGCCACCACCGCCGGGCTTTGCAACTGAAAGCCCCAGCCCAGTTGTTCGCCGGCCGCGCGCAGCACCAGCAGCAAGCCGCCCAGCGCCAAAAACGACAGCACCACCCCGGCGGTGTAAGCCGCGCCAGAGCGCAGTCTGGCAGCACGGTCTTTGACCTGCACAAAACCAACCATCTTGATGGCCAGCACCGGAAACACGCAAGGCATCAGGTTCAAAATCAAGCCGCCCACAAACGCGCCCAACAGCGCCAGCAGCCAGGCCCCCAACGGCGCGGGCGTGGCTTGGTTCAGGTTGGCTTTGAGTGCCGCTTGCAGCGCGGGCGACACCGCAGCCACAGGCGCCACGGCCGGCCAGTTGCCTTGCACCGGCAATTCCATGCGCCAGGCCTGCTTACCCTGGCTGCCATTGGCCAGCGCCAGCACCACCGGCAGCTGTGTCGGGCTCTCGCTGCGCAGCGCAGACAGCGGCACTTGCGCCGTCCACACGCCGCCTTGCCAGCCCTGCGTGATGACGCCGGCCGGCTCGGTCACGCCGGTGGTTTCCGGAAAAAATTCAAGCGCTTTGCCGTGCAGGTTGGAAGGCAGGCCGGTCACCGACACGCGCAATAGCTTGTCTTCTGGCGTGGCCTGCCCGCTGCCGCCTGTGAGCGCCTGGGGGCTGGCCTGGCGCGCCGCGTCAAAGGCTGCGGCCTGCGTCGCGTAAGAACTGCGCGCCGGCACATTCAAGACAAACTCGCCTTCTTGCGGAATGCATTCGCGCCGGCACACCAACCACGAAGCTTTGAGCCGCACGCTCAGCTGCTCGTCTTTGAAACCGGGCACCACCGTCAGCGGCACCGGCAGCAAGACCGTGCCTTCGTAACCGTAATTGGCCAGGTTGCCAATGGGAATTTTTTTAGGCGTAGGCCAGGCAATGTCAGCGGCTGTCACGCCGGCCGGCAGCGTCCACTCCAGCACGGTGGGCAGGCCAGAGTCGCCCGGGTTCTTCCAGTAGGTGTGCCACTCGGGCTGGTGCGTGATTTGCAAACCCAGCCAGAGCGGCTGGCCTGCGGCCACGCCTTGCGGCGCATGCGCCAGCAATTCGGCGCGTACCTCAGACGTTGTCACCACGCTGCTTAACTTGGCGGCGCTGCCGGGCAACACGCTTTGCGCTGTGGCTTGCGCGCCCCACAAGCAAAGAGGCAAGGCTGCGGCCAACAAGGCCCGCCGCAGGGCGTATGAAAGGCGCGCAGAAATAAGAGCAGAAGTCAAAGGCATGGCCGGATGATACGGCGGCAAAATAGCGGCATGACTGAACGAACTCCTTCACCCGCCTTGCGTGGCGGTCTTCTGGCCTTGCTGGCAGCGCTGCTGTTTGGCCTGAGCACGCCGCTGGTGCAGCACTTCGGCCGGGGGCTGGGTGCGTTTGCCACGGCCGCCTTGCTGTACGCAGGCGCCGCGCTGGTCGGCCTGGCCCTGCGCCAACCGGCCAGCCGTGAAGCGCGCTTGCGCCGCAGCGACATGCCGCGCCTGCTGGCCATGGCCGCCCTGGGCGCCGTCATCGGCCCAGTGGCACTGGCCTGGGGTTTGCAGCACACCAGTGGCTCCAGCGCATCGCTCATGCTTAGCCTTGAAGCCGCCTTCACCGTGCTGCTGGCCTGGCGCTTGTACGGCGAAACGCTGGACCGGCGCGTCGCCCTGGCCATGGCCTTGCTGCTGGCCGGCGGTCTGGCGCTGGTGCTGGAGCAAGGACTGGTCGGGCGCGTGCAATTGCTAGGGCTGCTGGCGGTGCTGGCCGCCACCGCCGCCTGGGGCATAGACAACACGCTCTCACGCGCCGTGGCCGAGCGCGACCCGTCGCAGGTGGTGCTGGTCAAGGCCGCCATCGGCGCTGCCGCCAGCTTTGCGCTGGCGGGGTTGGCCGGCGAGGCCTGGCCGCCAGCCACTGCGGCACTGGCCCTGCTGGCAGTGGGCGCTACGGGCTACGGCCTGAGCCTGCGCCTGTACCTGCTGGCCCAACGCGAATTCGGCGCCGGTCGCACCGGCTCTGTCTTTGCCTTTGCGCCTTTCATAGGCGCGCTGGCCGCGCTGGCCATGGGCGAGCGCAGCAGCAGCTGGCTGCTGGCCGCCGGCGGCGCGCTGATGCTGCTGGGCGTGCTGCTGCACCTGGCCGAATCCCACGCACATGAACACACGCACGAAGCCCTGGACCACGAACACGCCCACACACACGACGACGGCCACCACCAGCACACCCATACCGACATGCCCACCGGCCCGCACAGCCACTGGCACCAACACGCACCGCAACGCCATATTCACCCGCATGTGCCGGATGCGCACCACCAGCACCGGCATAGTTAATTGGGGTCAGAACCCATTTTTTTCATCCGAGAAAGTTGGACCCGGTCATGGGCGGGCCATCACTTCGGCTGGCTGAACGCAGCCCGTTGCGCTTTTAAATACGGGCCATCGATGTACTGCGCCATCATCTCCAGGTCGCGCTCTTTGACCCCCAGCGACCGCAAGTGTGCTTGCCACCCATCCACGGCGATGGCGAGCTGTTTGACCACCTCGACCGCCGCATCTTTGCTCAATCCAAAAGCCTGTACCTCTGACAAGGCGTTCTCAATAGAGGACTCAGCTTCGCGCTTGCCCACCCGAAGCTGCTGTTGGCCCAGGCCCTGGACTGACGGCACCACATCGTAGGCCGGCGAGAGGTCATAGAAACCATCTGCCGCCCGCACGAAGGCGTGGTTCTTTTCGTGGTCGTCTGTGTTGTCGATCAAGATGTTGAACACCATGCGCCGGAACAACTCTTTTTGCTGGGTGCGGATGGCATCAGCCCGCGCTATGCGGCGCATGCACTGCGCTAATTCGGGGTAGCCCATGGGCAAGCCCGCAGCCCGCAGCACCGTGTTGGCAGAGATCACGTGCGATCGTTGCGCACCTGATCGATCAAAGCGCTTGACGGCAAGCGCATGTCTTTGCGGCAGGGGCAGTGCCCGAGTTTGCGCCACATCGATGCCGCATTGAGCCGCCAGGCGCATGGTCGCGTGTTCCACCAGTTCGGTATTGAAGTCTTCCCCTTCGGAGAACTTCAGCACCCACTGCGCGCCCTCCATTTCAATGAGTGATTTGGGCCGCGCACCCCCAAACGAGGGGCCGGGCTTGACCAGCCGGGCCAAGGGTTCGCTGAGGTTTTCACCCGCCAAAATGGCGGCGATGGCGCGTTCCATGTCCGGCAGGTTTTCTAGGCTGGCCAAGACGCCGTCGCCGCTGGGCTGGTAGTTGGCCGGGTCCAGCGACACGCCCAAGGCCCCGAAGCGGTTCTCGCCCCCAAAGTAAAGATATTCCAACACCGACAGCCGGGCTGGTTTGTAAAGGCTGCGAATCACCCGCTCCCCCCAGCGGTCCGGGCGCGCGTCGTCCACGGCACCCGCCGCCATGTCCCGCTCTTTGGGTAAAAACACACCGCGGGCCAGCGGCAGGTCTTCGCTCAGCGCAAAGCCGTTCTGCAGCCATGCCGGGTCATATTCCAGACCCACTTTGCGATGGCTTTCGGCCAGAAACAATTGACCAATCAGGCGCGGCAGGCCGGCAGGGGCGCCAAGCCACCACAAACTCATGGCATCTTGGGGTTGATAAGCCTCAGCCATGGCGCTTTTTACCCTTGGTCTGTATCACCAGCATCTCTTTGGCCAGCGCCTGGGTGTCGTTCTCGGGCGCTGCAAGTTCGCGCAGCGCCTCATCCCGCCCCATGAGCCACAAGGCCGTGGCGTACACACCCATGCTGACGCGCGGGTCGCCTTTTTCCATCGCCGTCAGGGTTGGCACCGAAACATTCATGCGCAGTGCCCAAGAGCGCAGCGACTCTTTGCGCCGCAGGCGAGCCAGGCGCAGGTGCTCACCGAGCATCTCCAGGGAGACTAGGGCGGAACCGGGCAGGTTAAGGACGGCTTGAGCGGCTTTGGGCATTCACCAAGAATAACCAAAAATGCTGATTTGTACAATTTTGGTTTATTAATTGAAGAATCTGGCTGAGAGCCCGTTTCCACTTGATGCCAGAGTATGGCTGGGTTTAGAAACATTATTTGTTGACAGCCCATGGCCTATTTGATATCTTAAAGATATCAAATGTTGAGGAGCCAAAACATGAAAACCGCCACAGCCCAAATCGCCTTTCGATACCGCCCGCAGGACAGCGCAACAGGCGTGACGCGTACAACCACCAAGCGCTTGGCGGAGGTGCTGGGCGTTGATGAGACGCAGGTGATTCACTTGGCCCTGCACGAGCTGGCCACCAAATTCTTGCCGCAATACGAGGCCGATGAAGGTGCCCTCACCAAAGCCCAGCTCAGTCAGCTTAAAAAGTCCGCGCCCAAGGCCAAAGGCGGCACCCTCCGCAGCAGTCTTTTTGAAGTGGAAAACACCTGATGCGTTGGTGGCCGGAACCGACAGCAGGCGAAATCGTCTGGTGCCACTTCCCTGACAACATTCACCCCAAACCTAAGCCGCGCGCTGGCCTCATTGTTTCGACCAAAGCAGACGATGCGGGCGTGATCTTCGTGAGCGTGGCGTATGGGACCAGCCAAAAGACGGACCGCCTTTACGGCGGAGAGTTCCGGATTGCAAAAAGTGAGCACCCTGCCGCCTACACCAGCGCAGGACTGAGCTACGACACCAAGTTTGACTTGAAAAACGTTCTGGAGCTTCCGTTCAACGACGCGTACTTTTCAGTCCCGCCCCATGCGCCGCATGGCCAAACTCCCAAGCTCGGAACCTTGCATCCAAGCATGGTCAGGATGGCCGCCACCGCTTTTGCTGCGGCAAGTAAATAAGCGCTAACGTCAGTCAGTTGGGCTCAGCCCCCCAGCGCCGCCCCAAAGCTCACTTTTTGGCTTTGAACTCAGCCATACTTTTTTGCAGATCGCGCAGCTCTTCGCAGCCAGCAGTGCAAGCCATTTCAAGGCGTTTGAGCATAGTTTCGGCGCCTGCCAAATCTCTCTTCAATAATAGCAACTCCCCGTAATACTCCAAAGCGCCCAGGTGCAGCGGGTTTTTTTCTAGCGCCGCTTGGTAGTGCTGCTCAGCGCGTACCAACTGCGGCGGGCTTTTCAAGCGCAAGCTAAAGCCCATCAGGTTGTGCCAATCGGCCGATTGCTTTTCATCGGCTTGCGTCAGCACGCTGATGGCCAGGTCGTAGTTTTTCCCGTCAATGGCTTCACGCGCCTTGGTCAGCCATTCGGGCGAGTGCAGCTCAATGGTGAGGTCCCGGGCCATGCTGGGCCAAGACAGGGCGCACAAGGTGCAGAGCGTCAAGAGAAATTTCATGTTGCGCGGGCCCCAGAAAATGACCATTCATCGGAAAGCAGATGGGCTGCGATGTTGGCATTTTTGGTATGGCCCTTGGGAGGGCGGGAGAATTTTCTAAGGTCATTGGCCAGACCAGTAATGGGCTGGGCAAGTATGGCGCGAAGCGAGTTGTGAACTGAATTGCCCTTGCTTGTTTTTGGGGTGTCGGGCCCCATTAGTCCAATCCGCACACAAAGGCCCGTGACCAGCTAGGGCGCAAGCAAACTATTAAAGTCATATCTTTAGATAAAATAGTTTTTTTGTATTAAATTTGTTGCGCTTAAAGTCTAAATTTTAATTAAGTGACAATGAAAACATCCACTAATTCCGCTATGGACGCACTGACAAAGAAGAAGAGCGACCGCTTTCGTTTTTTAAACAGTCTCTACGAGAGAACAGATGGTGACTACCATGTCATCGAGGACATGTGGGAAGTGGGTGCGGAAGTTGGTCTCACTAGAGACGATACGAATCGCGCCATGGAATACCTCAATGGCGAGGGGTTGGCCATGTACCGAACGATGGGCGGCGGGGTCGCTATCACCCATGCCGGTCTGCAAGAAGTGGAACGCGCACTGTCAAAGCCGCAAGAACCCACGCACTACTTTCCAGCAGTGGTCAATGTTCTACATGTGCAAAGCATGGTTGGATCGCAAATCCAACAAGGATCGCACGGCAGTATTCAAACGCAGTCTATGTCCATTTCCCAAAACGAACTGGCAGCGATTGAAGCACTCGTCACTTCTCTGCAATCGGAAGTGGGAGCTCTGGGACTTGGGGCGGAAGCAAGGGCCGAAGCTGATGCGGAGATCCAAACTCTGAAAGCTCAACTGCAGTCAAACAAGCCAAAGACCGGCATCATCCGCGAGTCACTGAAAACACTCCGTAACCTAATTGAAGGTGTGGCGTCAAACGCAGTCGCGGCCGACATCCTCAACCTCTTCAAGCCGCTTGCTGCCCTACTGCGCGGCTAGTTGGGCTGTGGGTAATGCTCATTTGCCTTGGAAAACCTGCGCATTTTAGTAGTCAATCTATAAACGACCTCGCTCCCCGTTCGCTCAATGTTGCTCGATAAAGGCGCGCAGCGATTGTTGTTCTAAGTTAGCACGCATCAAATGGACAATTTATATGAATGATTTCAATTGGACATGCCCGCACTGCGAGCGCGCAGTGACCATCTCAGAGGGACGAGTCACTATTAGGCAGCATTCTTTGGTAATTAAAAATGCAATTGGCCGCAGAACGCTTCGATCGGAGTTCATCGTATGTCCCAATCCAGATTGTCAGCAATTCACTTTGAAAACTGAGCTTTATAAAAGTGCAGAAGGGCATTACGAGGATCGCCTTCTCGCGAAAGTCGAAGAGTGGCGCTTAGTGCCAAATTCAAAAGCAAAAGTGTTCCCTACGTACATTCCCCAGGCGATCTTGGCAGACTACAAAGAAGCAAGTCTTATTCGGGATTTAAGCCCTAAAGCATCTGCAACCTTGGCACGCAGGTGCCTCCAAGGAATAATTCGAGACTATTGGGGTGTAAAGCCAGGGCGGCTTGTAGACGAAATTGACGATATCAAGCCGCGAGTGGACCCATTAACGTGGGACGCTATCGACGCAGTTAGAAAGCTGGGGAATATCGGTGCGCATATGGAGAAAGACATCAACATAATCATTGATGTTGATCCTGAAGAAGCCGAACTTCTAATTGGCCTCATCGAAACTGTACTTCGTGAATGGTACGTTGCTCGTGAAGAAAGAAGGGTTCGTATGGGAACTATTGTTGCCGCTGCTACAGCAAAGAAAACACCATGAACTTTAACCCTGCAGTTAAAAATTTGCACCAAATGCCGCTTTTACCGCATACGCTCTGATGCGCGACATGCATGAGTGGAAAGCGCTTCAAGGGTAAGCTCTGCGTTTACTGTGTCAAACGGCCGTCGGTCACCGGAGATCACGTCTTTGCGCGCGAGTTCTTCACGATAGGATCTCGTGATCGACTTCCACAGGCCCCGACGTGTGACCTATGTAACAACGATAAGAGCAAGCTCGAACATTACTTGACGGCATTACTGCCGTTCGGCGGCAGACATACAGAAGCCGCGGCTAACCTCATCGAGCAAGTGCCAAGCCGCTTGGCTAAAAACCTGCGCTTAGTGCGTGAGCTAAAAGCCGCGCGCGGTCTCTCTTGGCATTTCGAACAAGGTTTGTATCGGCAAGCGATGACCTTGCCTCTCGATCCAGAAAAGACTCTTTTGCTCTTCGAGTTTATTGGCCGAGGTCTTGCCTGGTTTCACTGGCAGGTATACCTACAACCTGAGCAGAAAAGTCGCGCACTATTTCTTTCGAAGACCGGCACCAAATATTTCAATGGAATATTCTCTATGAATGCTGCTGCGCGTGTGGTTGAGGATCTGGGAAAGGGAACAGTTACCTATATGGGTGCGCAAGCAGTAGATCTGCGCGAGCTAACCTTATGGCGTATCCAACTCTATGGCGGCATTGCTTTCACGGGCGATCCCGCTGCACCAGGAGAGGTCACCACTGAAGTCGCGGTAGTAACTGGACCCAAAAGGCTGGTCGATTCCCTCGTACAACACAGCGGATGAGTGCAACCCTCATTCTGAAGCTAAGCACCATCGACAGGCTATCAGTGCGCCGGCCTTTGCTTCGATAATCCCCCCATGCAAAGCCCCACCCCGCTGACCCCAGCCGCTCCAGCGGGCGTGCCGGCGTCTGCGCCCATCGTGCTGGCCACGCTCAACGCCAAGTTCATTCATGCCTCTCTCGGTTTGCGCTGCCTGCTGGCCAACATGGACCGGCATGGCGGCGCGGGCTTGCGGGCGCAAACGGCTTTGCGTGAATTTGTCATCCAGCAAAGGCCCACGCAAATCGTTGAGGACTTGCTGGCGCTCAAGCCTCGCGTCATCGGCCTGGGCATCTACATCTGGAACGTGGTGGAGACCACGCAGGTGCTGCGGCTGCTCAAGGCTTTGCGGCCTGACATCAAAGTGGTGCTGGGCGGGCCTGAGGTCAGCTTTGAAACCGAATCGCAAGAGATTTGCCGGCTGGCCGACCATGTGGTCACAGGCTGGGGCGATGTGAGCTTTCCCAAACTCTGCCGCGCTTTGCTCGACGGCCCGCAGCCGCTGATGAAAGTGATCGCCGGTGAGCAACCGCCTTTGGACGCGCTGGCTTACCCGTACAGCGAATACACCGACGACGACATTGCCAAGCGGCTTTTGTATGTAGAGGCCTCGCGTGGCTGTCCCTTTAAATGCGAGTTTTGTCTGTCGTCGCTGGACAAGACGGCCTGGGCGTTTGACCTGGACGCCTTCATGACCGAGATGGCCGCGCTGTATGCGCGGGGCGCGCGCAACTTCAAGTTTGTGGACCGCACCTTCAATTTGAAGGTGGAGCATTCGGTGCGCATCTTGCAGTTTTTTTTAGACCGCATGCAGGTGGCCGGCGGCGTGCCAGATTTGTTTGTGCACTTTGAGGTGGTACCCGACAGCCTGCCGGACCGGCTGAAAGAGTTGATCGTGCAGTTTCCAGCCGGCTCGCTGCAGTTTGAAGTGGGCGTGCAGAGTTTCAACCCCGAGGTGCAGCAGCGCATTTCGCGCAAGCAAGACAACACCAAGACCGCCGACAACCTGCGCTGGCTGGTGACGCAAAGCCAGGCGCATGTGCATGCCGATTTGATTTTTGGCCTGCCCGGCGAAACGCTGGACAGCTTTGCCGCTGGCTTTGACCGCCTTTACGCCTTGCGCCCGCATGAGATTCAGTTTGGCATTTTGAAGCGCTTGCGCGGCACACCGATCACGCGGCACACGGCCGACTTTGCGATGGTCTACGACCCGCAAACGCCGTACACGATCTTACAAAACTCCACCATTGACTTTGCCACGTTGCAGCGCATCCAGCGCTTTGCTCGCTACTGGGACATGGTTGCCAACTCGGGGCGCTTCATGCGGGCACGCACGCTGCTGCTGGAAGGCACTGAGGCTTTGCCGGTGGCGGCGTTTGAAGCGTTTTTAAATTTCAGCGACTGGCTGTGGGCCACCACGGGCAAGACGCATGAATTTGCTTACGAGAAACTGGTGGACTTGCTGTTTGCGTACCTGAGCACCGAGCGCTGCTTGCCGCCAGCTTTGGTGCGCGATGCCCTGCTGGCCGACTACCAGGCCAGCGGCGCACGCGGCAAGCCGGCCTGCCTGGCCGAGGCCTTGCAGGCGATAGCGCAACCGCTGACGCCGGCCGGGGAAGCGCGGGCGCAGCGCCAGGGGCGGCACGTGAACCAGGGGCAAGGGGATGGATCCCCGCATGCGCGAGGATGACAGGGTAGTTGTCATTCCTGCGGAGCCTGCCCTCGACCTGATCGGGGGGCAGGAATCCATCTGCGAGTTTGGGGCCTGGGATGGATCCCCGCATGCGCGAGGATGACGCCGAAGGGGCAAGGGGATGGATCCCCGCATGCTCGAGGATGACGGAGGGGCGGCATTTCTGCATTCTCTCGTCATTCCTGCGGAGGCAGGAATCCATCTGCGAGTTAGGAGCAAGGGGATGGATCCTCGCATGCGCGAGGATGACGGAGAAAATGACCCGTGTCAGAATTGGCCATGACTTCCCCTTTGTCCCGCTTCTGGGCCGACCTCAAGACCACTGACTTTGCGCAACTCGACGCGGCGCGCAGCATCGCCGTGTTGCCGCTGGCCGCCACCGAGCAGCATGGCCCGCACTTGCCAATGAGCGTGGACACCGACCTGGTCAATGGCGTGGTGGCGCATGCGCTGGCGCATCTGCCGGCTGGCTTGCCGGTGTTTTTTTTGCCGACGCAAACGGTGGGCCGCAGCGTGGAGCACACCGCGTTTGCCGGCACGCTGACGCTGAGCGCGGCCACGCTGATTCAGGCCTGGGTGGACCTGGGCGAATGTGTGTCGCGCACCGGCATTCAAAAGCTGGTGCTGCTCAATTCACACGGCGGCAACGTGTCCACCATGGACATCGTCGGGCGCGAGCTGCGTGCGCGTTGCGGCATGACAGTGGCCATGGTCAACACTTTTGCGCTGCCCTTGCCGGCTGCGGTGCAGGCGCTGTTTGGCCCGGATGAAGAGCGCTTTGGCGTGCACGGCGGCGAGGTCGAAACCTCCATGATGCTGGCCTTGCACCCCGAGCGCGTGGACATGCGGCAGGCGAGTAACTTTGCGTCCACCAGCCGGCAGCGGGCGCGAGATTTTTCGATCATCGGCAACGGCCGCAGCGTCAAGCTGGCCTGGGCTGCGCAAGACCTGAATACCGCCGGCGCGGCCGGCAACGCGGCGGCGGCCACGGCAGACAAAGGCCGCGCCGTGCTGGACGCCAGCGGCCGCGCGCTGGCCGCGCTGCTGCAAGAATTCGCGCAGTTGCCGGCCTTCTGACGCGTTCACAA
>JAIPDA010000059.1 GCA_021737905.1 Rhodoferax sp. | reverse complement strand
AAGGTCCGCGGTGTGACCGATGTGGAGTCGGGTTACAGCAACGGCCATGTGCTGCGCCCAAGCTACGAGCAGGTCTGCGGCGGCGACACCGGACACAACGAGGTGGTCAAGCTGGTGTTTGACCCCGCGCAGATCAGCCTGCGTGAAATTCTGGAAATCTTTTTCGTCATTCACGACCCGACCACGCTGAACCGCCAGGGCAACGATGCCGGCACCCAGTACCGCAGCGGCATTTATGTTTCGACACTTGAGCAGGGCGAGATTGCCAACAACATGCTGGCCGAGATGACGCAGGCCATGGTGTTTGGCCGCCCCATCGTGACCGAGGTGCTGCCCTTGAGCAATTACTGGCCGGCCGAGGATTACCACCAGGACTTTTTTGAGCGCAATCCTTTTCAAGGCTATTGCATGGCCGTGGCAGCGCCCAAGGTCGAGAAGTTTCGCAAGACCTTTGCCAGGCTGGTCAAGGCCTAGCTTCCCGCAGGCAGCGCAGCGCAACCGGGCTGCTGCAACAGCGTCAAAGCTAAGATCAATGCCATGAATTCACTGGTGCTGACCTCGCTTTTGCCCGTTATTTTGTTGATCAGCGCAGGCTTTGCAGCCGCCCGGCTTGGCCGGGTTCGCGAGACAGCCGTCAAGGATCTGTCCAACCTGGTGTTTTTGTTGCTCACGCCTGCGCTGTTGTTTCAAACCATGAGCCACGTGCACCTGGAGCAACTCGACTTCAAACCCGTGGCCGCTTACTTTGTGGCGGTCGGCCTGTTGTTTGGTAGCACTTTTTTGTTGCAAGGCTTTAACCGCCGGGCCGCGGTGTTGGCCCTCGCAGCCACGTACTCCAACACCGTCATGATCGGCATTGCCTTGGTCTCCCTGGTCTACGGCCCGGCCGGGCTGGTAACGCTGCTGACGCTGGTGGCTGTGCATTCGCTGGTGCTGCTGACCAGTGCGACGGTGATGCTGGAACTGGCTGTGGCGCGCGAGCAGTTGCCCGGTGCCGCCACGCGCCACGCTCTGACCACGGCGCTCCATGCCCTTAAAAACAGCATCCTGCATCCCGTGACGCTACCCCTGCTGTTGGGCTTGCTGTTTGCCCAAACCGGCTGGCAACTGCCACCTGCGATTCAAACCCCACTGGAGCTGATGGCCAAGGCCTTCAGCCCGATGGCTTTGATGCTGGTCGGTGTCACGCTGGCCTTCACCCGAGTGGGTGTCCATTGGCGGGCGGCCCTGGTGCTGGCCGGTGTTAAAAACATCCTGCACCCGCTGCTGGTGTTTGCGCTGTGCCTCTGGATGGGTGTGAGCGGCCTGCCGATGGCGGTGATGGTGGCGGCTGCGGCGCTGCCCATGGGTGCCAATGTGTTTCTATTTTCGCAGCGCTATGGCGTCGCCCAGGAACTCATCACTGCCAGCGTGGCCGTGTCTACCGCTTTGTCTGTGCTGACATTGACTCTGGCGCTCATGCTGGTGAGCTAAAGCGCAGCCTGTCGGGGCTGTTACTTACTGAGAGATCTTGCGCGCTTCTTCGACCTGGAATTCGAAATAGTGCTGAAAGCTCAAGGCCAGACTGGCCGTCAGTGCGGTGGTGCCGCCCAGCAACGCCGCTGCCACGGCCAAAATAGTCAGCCAGCTGGTCTGGCCCGCACGCGCATCCGGTGCGGCAGCCGAGTTGTAGCGGGCATTCCATTTTTCAGTGGAAGTCAGCCCGAAAACAATGGCAGTCAGCGCGCAAGCGGCCATGGTAAAGCCTAGCAGTGGAATCAAGAGCCAACTCAGCGCGTCGTCCACGCCGAACTGTTGCATGCGCTGGATGCCGTAGATACCCAGCGCGGTGGGTATGGGCATGGCCCAGCCCAGTGTGTCACTCAGTCCGTGCAGGTAAAAGCGGTGCAAGCCCAGCGGTCCTCCCAGGAAAGTGAGCCAGGTGGTCAGAGTTTTGTTTTTCATGCGGGTCAATCGGAAAGAGGATAGATTTATTGCTTTGAAGCGGCCATTGCATTACACCCCAGTCGATTGCGGCGGGCGGCTGCTTCCTGCGCCCAGGGTTTTCTCCATCAACACCACGTCGAGCCAGCGCTCAAACTTCCAACCGCAAGACTTCAGCACGCCCACCTGCTCAAAACCGATGCTGCGGTGCACGCCGGTAGAGCCGGCGTTGGCCGAGTCGCCAATGACGGCGATCAGCTTGCGTACGCCGGCAGCTTGTGCCTGTGCCGCGAGTTCTGCCAGCAGAGCGCGGCCCAGACCACGCCGGTGCGCATCGGGGGCCAGGTAAATGGAGTCTTCAGCCGAAAAGCGGTAAGCCGGCCGCGGCTTGAACCAGTTGCAGTAGGCGAAGCCCAAAATACGGCCACCGTCCTCTGCCACCAGGAAAGGCAGTTGCCGGGCCAGCACCTCGGCGCGGCGGGCCCTCATGTCGGCCAGCGAGGGGGGGTCGGTTTCAAAGGTGCCGCTGCCGTGCAGCACGTGGTGGCCGTAAATGGCGGTGATGGCCGGCAGGTCTGGTTCTTGGCTTGGGCGCAGGATCGTCATGGGTGCTCGCTTGGCTGTGTCTCGGGCTATAATCTGCGGCTTTGCAGCAATTCGCTGGCCGGGTGGCCATGTCGTGTGTCTCAAGCGCTGCAAACTCATGTTGGGCTGACAATTTTGTCTTCCCACCACCCGAAGGATAAATCATGGTCGTCATTCGACTCGCGCGCGGCGGTTCTAAGCACCGTCCCTTTTTCAATATCGTTGTGGCTGACAAACGCGTTCGCCGCGATGGTCGTTTCATCGAGCGTATCGGTTTTTACAACCCGATTGCCAAGGGCGGCGAAGAGGGCTTGCGCATTGAGCAAGACCGTTTGACCCACTGGCTTGGCGTGGGCGCACAGGCCTCGCCAACGGTTGAGCGTCTGGTCAAGCAGGGCGCTGCCAAAGCGGCCTGATCGGGCTTGCAGGCTTTCTCGCGAAGGTCTGCCAACCCGCCAGCCATGGCATGACATGCAGCAACATGGCGACTGAACTTTCACCTGGCCTCAAGCAGGCCGCCTTGCCCGAAGATGCGATCGAAGTGGGTCGCATCCTTGACGCCTGGGGCGTTAAGGGCTGGGTCAAGGTGCTGCCGCACAGCGCAGAGCCTGAGGCTCTTTTTGCGGCCAAAGACTGGTTTTTGCAAGCTCCTGAAGCCCGGTTTCGCCCGGGCTTTTCCGCTTTCTCGGGCACCGTATCGATCAGCTTGCAAGAGTGCAAAGTGCATTCGGACACCGTGGTTGCCAAAATCGCCGGCCTCGAAGACCGCAGCGCCGCCGAGGCCTTGCGGGGCGCGCGTATTTTTTTGCCGCGCAGCAGTTTCCCCAGCGCTTCCAAAGATGAGTACTACTGGGTCGATCTGATCGGCCTGGAGGTTGTCAACCGTGAAGGCCTCAGCCTGGGCACGGTGCGCGACCTCATGACCACCGGCCCGCAGGCGGTGCTTTGCGTCGAATACCAGAATGTTGCGAAAGACGGTACCAGCTCTGCAGCCGAGCGCATGATTCCCTTTGTGGCCGCCTACGTGGATGCGGTGGATGTGCCGGGTAAGCGCATCACGGTTGACTGGCAGCCAGACTACTGAAGCCGGCCCCGCGCTGACAGGCCAATGGCTGTCCCGGGCCGCGCACAATACCCGTATGCGTTTTGACGTCATCACCCTGTTCCCTGAGCTGTTTGCCCCCTTTTTAAGCAGCGGCGTGACGCGCCGTGCCTACGATTCCGGCCAGGTGCAGCTGCGCCTGTGGAACCCGCGGGATTATTCAGAAGGCAATTACCGCCGCGTCGATGACCGGCCTTTTGGCGGCGGCCCGGGCATGGTCATGATGGCCGAGCCGCTGGCCTTGTGCCTGGAGGCCATACGCGCTGAGCGAGCTGGAGGCGAGGCGACGCCCGCCCCGGTGGTCTTGTTTTCACCCATTGGCCAGGCCCTGAACCACAGCGCCGTGGAAGGCTGGGCGGCTTCGAGCGGGGCGGTGCTGGTTTGCGGCCGCTACGAAGGCGTGGACCAGCGTTTCATTGACGCGCATGTGGACTGTCAGATCAGTCTGGGCGACTTTGTACTCTCGGGTGGCGAAATCGCTGCCATGGCCTTGATTGATGCGGTCACCCGCCTGCAACCCGGCGTGCTGAACGACGAAGGCAGCCACCAGTTTGACAGCTTCAACCCGGCGATCGACGGCTTGCTCGACTGTCCTTATTACACCCGGCCCGAAATCTGGCGGGGCCAGGCCGTCCCGGCGCAGATGCTCTCGGGTCACCATGCCGACATAGAGCGCTGGCGCCGGGAACAGCGGCTGTCGCTGACCCAGGCCCTGCGCCCGGCTTTGCTGGCGGCGGCCCGGGCAGCCGGAGGGCTGACGCCCGCAGATGAGGCTTTTTTGGCCGGGCTGGCCGGCACAACAGGCAGCCCGCCGTAATTGGCTATAATCGTGGGCTTTTCGGTCCTCTGGCGGCCACTGCAACCAAGCGACAACGGTTCACCGTTTTTTGTCACCTCTGGATTTGCGGTCTTTAGCGTAGCGCGTGAATGAACGAAAAAATGAAGTGAGATGGACATTGTATGAACCTGATTCAAACCCTTGAGCAAGAAGAAATTGCTCGCCTGAACAAAAGCTTTCCTGCGTATGCCCCCGGTGACACCGTCATCGTGAGCGTCAACGTGGTTGAGGGCACCCGCAAGCGTATGCAGGCGTTCGAAGGTGTGGTGATTGCCAAGCGCAATCGCGGCCTGAACTCCAGCTTTATCGTTCGCAAGATTTCCAACGGCGAAGGCGTCGAGCGTACGTTCCAGCTCTACAGCCCTTTGATCGCCAAGATCGAAGTCAAACGCCGCGGTGATGTGCGTCGCGCCAAGCTGTATTACTTGCGCAGCCGCAGCGGCAAGTCGGCGCGTATCAAGGAAAAGCTGGGCGCTAAAGCGGCCTGATAGGCGGCGTCAAGCTCCCGGACTCTGTCCTGTGAAAAGCCGCTCCCCGAGCGGCTTTTTTCTTGGCCCTACCAAACCTTTTTCGTCATGACCATCACCCGTCCGCTACCCAAAATAGACCCCCGCACTGTGCCGGTCTTGAGTGTGGACTCGCACCTGCCGGATGTGCCGGCCCGGCACCTCACGCCAGAGGCTTTGCGGGCGCGTTTTCGCCGGCCTCCAGTGTGGACGCCGGAAAGCAGCGTTGAAAAGAAATTCGGTGACCGCCAGCCCGCCCCGGCGGCGGTTCTGATTGCCCTGGTCATGCGCCAGGAACTGACGCTGCTGCTGACCGAGCGGGGCGTGAACATGTCGACCCACTCCGGGCAGATCGCTTTTCCCGGCGGGCGCACCGATGCGAGCGACCGTGACCCAGTACACACAGCTTTGCGCGAGGCAGACGAAGAAATCGGTTTGCCGGCCAGCCATGTGGAAGTGTTGGGCAGTCTGCCTATTTACGTTACCGGCACGGCTTTCATCGTCACGCCCGTGGTGGCGCTGGTGCGACCCGGCTTTGAACTCAAGCCCAATCCGGCGGAGGTGGCCGATGTTTTCGAAGTTCCCCTGAGCCAC
Source organism: Rhodoferax sp. (assembly GCA_021737905.1). Taxonomy (GTDB): domain Bacteria; phylum Pseudomonadota; class Gammaproteobacteria; order Burkholderiales; family Burkholderiaceae_C; genus Polaromonas. The sequence continues at coordinate 6,043 of JAIPDA010000059.1, read as the reverse complement.
CTCATGAGCCCGGCCAATCACCGCCGTCATGCTTTTGAGTTCGATGGCGCTGTGCGTCAATGGTTCTCGATGCCTTACACCAGCAGTGACCCGGCCGACCCCAAGGAGCGCTACATCTGGGGCGCCACGGCTGCCATGCTCCGCAATTTCTACCGTTTCATGGCGTCCTGAAACATGCGCCTGACCCGGTCAGCTTGGAATGGCCTGGCGCTCACGCTGCGCCGTTATGATTTGGCATGAGCTTTTTTGCCGTTTTGTTTGCCCTGCTGATGGAGCAGGCCCGCCCCCTGTCACCGGGCAATTCTCTGCACGCGGGTGTGCGCGCCTGGACGCGCTGGTGCAGTCGCAACCTGGACGCCGGTCGCCAGCAGCATGGCTGGCTGGCCTGGTCCCTGGCGGTGCTGCTGCCTGCGCTGCTGGCTTTCGGCATCCACTGGCTCCTTTGGAGCGTGCACGGCTTGCTGGCTTTTGTCTGGAGCGTGCTGGTTTTGTATGTGTCTTTGGGTTTTCGCCAGTTCAGTCACCATTTCACCGCCATTCGCGACGCCCTGGACATGGGCGATGAACAAGCCGCGCGTCAGTTGCTGGCCGATTGGCAGCAGGTCGATGCCAGTTTGTTGCCGCGCAGCGAAATCGTGCGCCATGTCATTGAGCACTCTGTGCTGGCTGCGCACCGCCATGTATTCGGCGTTTTGAGCTGGTTTTGTATTTTGGCTGCCTTGGGTTTGGGTCCTACGGGCGCGGTGCTTTACCGTTTGAGTGAGTTCGTCGCGCGCTACTGGAGCTACAAGTTCCGCGCCTCAGGTGAGGGTGCCAGCCCGGCCCTGCAACAGGCGGCGATGACGGCTTGGGGGGTGATTGATTTTTTACCGGCCCGCCTCACGGCCTTGGGCTTTGCGGTGGTTGGTAGCTTTGAGGACGCTATCGACAGCTGGCGCCACTACACACAGGGCTTTGCGCTTGACGCCAAGGCCGCTTCCCCCATTCGCAATGATGGCGTTGTGCTGGCGGCCACAGCCGGTGCGGTCAATGTGCGCTTGGGCGGCAGTGCCTTGAAGGCGATCCGTCTGCCCTTTGCGCCGGGTGATGACAATGCAGTGCCGCCGTCCACCCAGGCCACACCCGGGCGCGAACCCGAGCTGGCGCATCTGCGCAGCATTGTCGGTCTGGTTTGGCGCTGCGTGGTGCTTTGGATGGTGTTGTTGGCGCTGCTCACTTTGGCACGCCTGATCGGCTAGAGCCGGCAGTCCACGGGGCGTGCTGGTGCTCAGTAACGCGTTTGCGACAACTCGGCGAACAGCTCGCCGTACAAGCGGTAGCGGCTGGCGCTGATGCTGCTGGCGCTATCGCTGCGGTTCAGCTCGGCAATCACGCCGCAGCCTGGCTCATGCAGGTGCGTGCAGTTGTAGAACTTGCAGTGCTGGGCATGGGCCTTGAGGTCGGGCATGTAGCCGGCCAGGTGCATGGGCTCAATGTGGTGCAGCCCGAACTCCTGAAAACCCGGTGAGTCAATCAAAGCGGTGCTGCGGCCGGCATCGATCCAATACAGCGTGGTGCTGGTGGTGGTGTGCTTGCCGGAATTCAGCGCCTGTGAAATCTCCGCTGTCAGCACCTGTGCATGCGGTATCAAGAGATTGGTCAGGCTGCTTTTGCCTGCTCCCGAGGGGCCCAGCACCAGGGTCTTTTTCCCTAGCATCAGCGGCATCAAAGACTGCACCGGGGTCTGCCCAGGGTCGTCCTCCGCTTTGGGTTTGATGGCCAGCGACAGCATCTGGTAGCCCATGGCGCGGTAGGGGGCCAGCTTGGCCCAGGCACGACCAAAGGGCTCGGTCAGGTCACTTTTGTTCAGCGCAATGACGGGGCGTATGCCCGTGGCCTCGGCGGCGATGAGCGCACGCGTGAGTTGGTTTTCAGAGAACTCCGGCTCGGCAGCCATGAGGATGAGAACCTGGTCCAGGTTGGCCGCAAAGGACTTGGTGCGCAGTTCGTCCTGGCGGTAAAACAGGTTGTCGCGCGGCTCGACTTTTTCAATAGTGCCTTCGTCTTCTGACGGCAGCCAACGTACCCGGTCACCGACCACAGCCTGGCCTTTTTTGCCGCGCGGGTGGCAAATGACGCGCTCGCCGCCCGCCTTTTCAACCAGCACATGCCGGCCGAAACCTGCGACCACCAGGCCCGCTTGCGTGCCCGGGACGGCGGGCCGTGACGCGCCGGCAGGTTGGCCGGAAGGCTTCAAGCCATCAAGGCGTCAACCTTGGACGCGCAAAAGAAATCACTGACAGTGATGCCGCTCACATCATGCGTGTGAAAGCGCACAGTGCATTGTTTGTAGCTCAGTGCCAGGGCCGGGTGATGGTCTTCGGTATTGGCAATGAAAGCCACCGCGTTCGCAAAACCCATGGTCTGGTGAAAGTCTTTGAAGTTGAAAGTTTTTTCCAGCGCGCCATCGATCAGTCGCCAGCCCATCGCCAGCTCGCCATTGAGTTGGCTGAGCTGCGTGACGACTTCGGTCGCGCTCAGGGCGCGCCGACCCTGGTGGACCCTGTTCATCCGGCGACGCCCATGCGGGCCAGGCGCTCACTGGCAGGCGGGTGCGAGTAGTAAAACTTCACAAACACAGGGTCCGGCGTGAGCGTGCTGGCGTTGTCCTGGTACAGCTTGAGCAGTGCGCTGGCCAGATCGCGTCCGTCGGTTTGCAGCGCAGCATAGGCATCGGCTTGAAATTCATGCTGTCGCGAGAGCTGCGCCATCAGCGGCGAGATGAAAAAGCTGAACAAGGGTATCGCCAGCATGAACAGCAGCAGGGCCAGCGCGTCATTGGGTGCGCCCAGATTGGGGCGCACGCCCAGGCCGGTGTAAAACCAGATCTGCTGCGACAAATAACCAATCAGCGCAAAACCGGCCAGACTCATGGCAAACAGCATGACGATGCGCTGGATGATGTGCTTGTGCTTGAAGTGACCCAGCTCGTGGGCCAGCACGGCGTCTACCTCCGCCGGGCTGAGTTGCTTGAGCAGGGTGTCGTAAAACACCACGCGCTTGGCTGCGCCGAAACCGGTGAAATAAGCGTTGGCATGCGCTGAGCGCTTGCTGCCGTCCATCACATAAAGTCCCTTGGCGGCAAAGCCGCAGCGTTGCATCAGTGCCGTGACCCGGGCTTTCAGGCTGTCGTCTTCAAGCGGTTTGAACTTGTTGAAGATCGGTGCGATCACCGTCGGGTACAGCACCAGCACCAGCAGGTTAAAACCCATCCATGCTGCCCATGCCCACAGCCACCAGAGCGGGCCGGCGCTGTTCATCAGCCACAAAATAAGCGCCACGATAGGCAGCCCGATCACCATGCCGACCAGCGTCGACTTGAACAGATCGGCCAGCCAAAGTTGCAAGCTCATTTTGTTGAAGCCAAAGCGCTCTTCAATGCGGAAGGTGCTGTACAAAGTGAAAGGTAAATCCAGCGCGCCACTGATAAGGCCAAAACCAGCCACCAGCGCCATTTGCGTTGCCAGCGGCCCCCATTGCGCCAGCGCGGAGTTGGCCAGGGCCTGATTGAGGCTGTCCAGCCCGCCAAGCAATGTCCATCCCAGCAGCACGGCTGAGCCGAAAGCCAGCTCCAGCAGGCCAAAGCGTGCCTTGGTCAAGGTGTAGTCAGCTGCTTTTTGGTGGGATGCCAAAGAAATGGTTGCCGCAAAAGCGGGCGGCACCGTGTCGCGGTGGCGCGCCACGTGGCGGATCTGGCGTGAGCTCAGGTACAGCTTGAGCAGCAGGCCAAGCACCAGCGCCGCTGAAAAAACAAGGGTCCAAGTGAGGGATAGATCAGTCATCCCGGCAAGTTTAGGGCATCAGCGAGAATCCAGTGATGCTTGAAACTGAACCCCTCTTGAAAAAGTCAGACCAGAACCTGGTCTGGATCGATTGTGAAATGACCGGCCTGGACCCGGAAAAAGAGCGTCTGCTTGAAATCGCGGTCATCGTCACCGGCCCGCAACTGCTGCCGCGCATTGAGGGCCCGGTGCTGGTGATTCACCAAAGCGATGAGTTGCTCGACAAAATGGACAACTGGAACAAGGGCACCCACGGGCGCAGCGGGCTGATTGACAAGGTCAAGCTCAGCAGCATCAGCGAAGAAGAGGCCGAGCGCCAGGTGCTGAGCTTTTTGGCCAAGTACCTGCCCAAGGGCACTTCACCCTTGTGCGGCAACACCATCAGCCAGGACAGACGCTTTCTGGTCAAGTACATGCCCAAGCTGGAGGCGTTTTTGCATTACCGCAATGTGGATGTCAGCACCTTCAAAGAGCTGGCCAAGCGTTGGCGGCCTGAGGTCTACAGCGCTTTCAAAAAGCGGCAAAGCCACACCGCCCTGGCCGACGTGCACGAGTCGATCGACGAGCTCGAACACTACCGCGAGCACTTCCTGAAATAAAGTCAGACCCTGCTGCTGCATCAGTAAGCTTTGACCATGCGAGTTCAAAAAACTCCAAGCTCGATGTGCCGAGATTGAACTTATTTTTAAATGCGCACTGACTTGTCGCCCAGGCCCAGCTTGCTCATCGCTTTGAGCCTTTTTGTGCTGGCCGTGCATGCCGGCTTGCTGCTGCTCTGGACCAGAAACTCAAGCGTTGAGCATGTGATCAAGCGCTACGATTTGCGTCTGGTGTTTTTAACGCCGCCCCCGGTGAGTGCGCAAGCCACCGCCAAACGACCGTCTCCCTCCAGGTCGACTCAAAACAACAGCCCCCAAGAGACAGCTCAACAGGGGCCGATAACGCTGCCTGCCATGGCGCAGGTTCAAGCACCGGCGGCGCAGGTGCCGGCACCCGCCCAGGCAGCAGCGCAAGTTCCAGCGCAGGCAGCAGGGCAAGTTCCAGCGCAGGCCGCGACGCCAGCAACTGCTCCAGCAGCGGCGCCATCCTCAGGCTCCGCCCCGGCTGCAGAGTCGGTGATGCCGGCAAGCACACGCAGCACGGATGCTGATTACAAGGCGGCTTATTTAAACAACCCCACGCCTGCCTATCCCCTGCTCGCCATTCGCCAAGGCGCACAAGGGCAGGTTCTGCTGCTAGTTGAGGTGCTGACTGACGGGCGCGCAGGCCGTATCGACTTAGAAAAGTCCAGCGGGCACGCTGCCTTGGATGCTGCGGCGATCAATGCCGTACGTGCCTGGCGTTTTACCCCGGCGCGCAAGGATGGCCTGTTGGCAGCGCAAACCGTTAGCATTCCAATCCAATTTAATTTGAAAGATGAGCGCTGAAAGACGTTCAAGTGCATGAATTGAGGCTATCAGCCGACCTTGAATTCACATTAATTGGTACAAACCCTCAAAGCGTGCCATAATCAGCGGCTTGCAGCAGCACTGTGTGCCCTGCATTTGTACATCTACCTCACACTTTTGGACTCTTTTTTCAGAGTCAACGCTTCAGGCCTGTTGAGCGCCTGATCCGCATATTCGTTTGATGGTTGATGTTTTATTAACCATGAACGAAGCCTGTTGCTAACGCGCAGGTGGAGTTTCCTGTTCCCTCGCCAAAAGCGTTGCGCACAGGTGATTAGCGAGAAAAAATATGACTGACTCTTTTGAGGCTCGTGGCGATTTTGTGCCCGAAAATTCTGATCTGGCTTCTGACATCACGTCCGATGTTGAAACCAGCCTGGTTCCCGACTTCTGTGACGCGCCTGCCGAGGGTTCACTTGCAGCCGTCGCGCCGGTACCCAACGGTTTTGTGAAACTGGGGCTGGCCCCCGAACTCCTGCAGGCCGTGGCTGACCTGGGTTTTACCCAGCCCACCGCCGTGCAATTGGCCACGATACCGAAGGCCATGCAAGGTCTGGAAGCGCAGGCCGAGGGCAAAAAAGCCAAATTCACCGACCTGCTGGTCTCCAGCCAAACAGGCAGCGGCAAGACCGCCGCGTTTTTGCTGCCCGTGCTGCACACCTTGCTCAAGCAGGCTGAAGAAGCCGAGCGTTTTGAGCGCGCCGAGTTTGAGCGTCTGAGCGCCGAAGCCGTTGCCAAGGGCGAAGCCCCGCTGAAAAAACCCAAGCGCAAAGA
>JAIPDA010000058.1 GCA_021737905.1 Rhodoferax sp. | reverse complement strand
GTCGGTGACCAGTGCCACTTTGAAACCCTGACCCTGCAAGACCGACAGCGGCGGCGTGAGCTTGTGCAGCTCGGGCATGCCATTGGCTTGCGGGCCCTGCCAGCGCACCACCCAAATCACGTCGCGCGCCCATTCGCCCGCATTGAAAGCCTGGTGCAGTTCTTCCTGCGAATCAAACACACGGGCCGGTGCTTCGATCACATGCCGGTCCTCAGGCACAGCCGACACCTTGATCACACTGCGCCCCAAATTACCTTGCAGCAGCTTGAGCCCGCCGCTCGCACTGAAAGGTGCTTGCACCGGCCGCAGCACGCTCAGGTCTTTGGACGCTCCGCCGTCGTGCCAAACAATGGCGCCCGCCTGCATGGAAGGCTCGCGGGTGTATTCGCGCAAGCCCTGGCTGCGCACGGTCAGCACGTCTTCATGCATGAGACCGGCATCCAGCAACTCGCGAATCACAAAGCCGGTGCCGCCCACGCGCTGGAACTCGTTGACGTCGGCGCTGCCATTGGGGTAGACATGGCAAAGCAAAGGCACTACATCAGAAAGCGCTGAAAAATCATTCCAGTCGATGGTGATACCGGCCGAGCGAGCCACGGCCACCCAGTGAATCAGGTGGTTGGTCGAGCCTCCGGTGGCCAAGAGCGCGACCATGGCGTTGACGATGGCACGCTCGTCCACGATGCGGCCGATGGGCGCATAGCGTTTGCCCAATGTGATGCCCAGCACGGTGCGTGTGGCTTCGCGTGTCAGCTCGTCGCGCAGGTCATTGCCGGGGTTCACAAAGGCAGTGCCGGGCACGTGCAAGCCCATGGCTTCGAGCAGCATCTGGTTGCTGTTGGCTGTGCCGTAAAAAGTGCAGGTGCCGGGGCTGTGATAAGACTTAAATTCCGAATCCAGCAACTCGTCACGGCCCACCAGCCCTTGCGCGGCTTTTTCACGCACAGCGGCTTTGTCTTTGTTGGACAGACCCGAGGGCATGGGGCCGGCCGGCACAAAGACCACGGGCAAATGACCGAAGTGCAGCGCACCGATCAAGAGGCCTGGCACGATCTTGTCGCACACGCCCAGCATCAGCGCGCCGTTGTACATGTCGTGCGACAAGGCCACGGCAGTGGCCATGGCAATCACGTCGCGGCTGAACAGGCTGAGCTCCATGCCCGGTGTTCCTTGCGTGACGCCGTCACACATGGCGGGCACGCCGCCGGCCACTTGCGCGGTGGCGCCGTGCTTGCGCGCCTCAGCCTTGATCAAATCGGGATAGCGCAGCAGCGGCACGTGCGCCGACAGCATGTCGTTGTAGGCATTGACGATGCCGATGTTCGGGGCTTTTTCGGTGACTATTTTGAAGCGGTCATCGAGTGGCGCGCCTGCCAATGCGTGCGCCAGATTGGCGCAACCCATGCGGTCCGGGTTGGCATCGCGCGTGGAGGCGTCGGCCAAGCGGGCCAGGTAGGCGCTGCGCCCCGGTTGGCTGCGCGCGATGATGCGCTGAGTGATGTGGTGGACTGTGGTGTGAAGCATCAGAAAATTTTGAATCTGTAATTTAGTTACTTTTTCGATGGTAACCGGTTGCCCCGCCGGCCAACCTTCCATAGTTACGACTGGGTTACCAATTTATCGCGACAAATGCGCAGCCAAAGAGTACAGTTGTGCGCCGTGCCATCCAGACCCTCACTCCGCCCCTCCATGCCCCCGCTGGGCCCCATCGTCCAACGCGATACGCAGACGATCCTCAGGCAGGTCAAAGCGCAATGGGGCGGGGTTTCGGATCTTTGGGTTTTTGGCTATGCCTCCTTGATCTGGCGGCCTGAATTCGAGTTCGAAGAACACCGCCCCGCCCACCTGCGCGGCTACCACCGCGCTCTGAAAATGTGGAGCCGAGTCAACCGCGGCACACCCGAATGTCCGGGCTTGGTGTTTGCCTTGCTGTCCGGCGGCAGTTGCAAAGGCATCGTCTACAGAGTGCCCAAAGCCCGTGCTGCGCAAGCCCTGGAGCTGCTGTGGGAGCGAGAAATGCCCACCGGCGTCTATGACCCTAAATGGCTTGCCTGTGAAACCGCAGGCGGCACCGTCAAAGCACTGACCTTCACGCTCTCCCGCAAAAGCCCTAACTTCACCGGCCAGCTCGAAGTGCCCACCTACCGGCAGATTTTTGCGCAATCTCACGGCCGTTTCGGCTCTACCCTGGATTACGCCAGACAAACATTTGAATGCCTGCAAAAAGTGGGAATTCACGACAAAGAACTGGGCCGCCTGCTGGCATTGGCCCCACCGGCACATGCCGGCGGACCTGAGAGTCGCTAGCCTGCGTCCTTATACTGGGCTATCCATGGCAGACCACACTCATTCCATCGCCGACCTGCGCAAAAGCTATGAGCGCGCAGAACTCAATGAAGAAGCCTCCAGCGCAACGCCCGGGCAACAGTTTTCAAAGTGGCTTGAAGAAGCCATTGCGGCCCAGCTTCCGGAGCCCAATGCCATGACACTGGCCACCGTGGGCAGTGACTTGCGGCCTTCTACGCGGGTGGTGCTGATCAAGGGCCTGGACGAGCGCGGTATCGTCTGGTTTACCAATTACGACAGCCGTAAAGGCAGGGAGCTTGCTGGCAACCCGCATGCTGCATTGCAGTTCCACTGGGTCGAACTCGAGCGCGTGGTGCGCATCGAAGGCCGTGTCGAAAAAATCTCTGACGAAGAAAGCGACGCCTACTTTCACAGCCGGCCGCTGGACTCGCGCATCGGTGCCTGGGCCAGCCCGCAAAGCGAAGTCATCAGCGGCCGCGGTGTGCTGGTGGCCAATGCTGCAAAGTACGGCGCCCAGTTTTTGCTGCAGCCGCCGCGCCCGCCGCATTGGGGCGGCTACCGGCTGCTGGCCGACCGCTGGGAATTCTGGCAAGGCAGGCGCAGCCGCTTGCACGACCGCTTGCGCTATACGCAGCAAGCCGGCGGCGACTGGTTGCGCGAACGGCTGGCGCCCTGAAGGTTCAGTCCTTGGCCGCTGTGAGCGGCTCAAGCGGCCCAAGCCGCTGTATCAACTGGCCCTGCACTGCCGCCAGTTCTGCTGGCGTCACCTGCTCAGGCGCAATTTCGGCCAAAGGCAGCAGCACAAAAGCGCGCGACAACATGCGCGGATGGGGCAGTGTCAAGTTCGGCTGCTTGCTTTGAAGACTGCCAAAGCGCAGCAAGTCCAGATCCAGTGTGCGAGGTGCCAGCCTGTAAGGCCGCTGTCTGCCGGCAGCGTTTTCGATCGCTTGCATAAATCCCAACAGGTCTTGCGCGCTGAGCGAAGTCTCCAAGGCCAGGACCGCGTTGAGGTAATCCGGCGATGGTGGATCCATCGGAACGCCGTCATCACCCAAGGCTGGTGTCTTGTAAATGTGCGAGCAGGCGATGACCCTGCTGTGCGCGCCGCTGTCCAGGGCTGCCCGAGCCCGGCGCAAGGCGGCATGGGCGTCACCCAGGTTGGCACCCAGCGCGACATAGGCAGTCACCATGGGCGGCACGCTGCAAGCTTTCAATCCACGGACGGGCTATCGGGCTGGCGTGCGCTGCCGGCGCCCTCTGCCTGGCCACCGCTCTTGCGGCGACGGCGACGCTTGCGGGGTGCGGCCTCGCCATCACCGCCCGGCTGCTGCGTTGCTGAATCAAGCTCTGATTCGCTGCGCCGGCTGTCTTGGCCTTTGGACAGTGCGGCATCTGCGTCTTGCCGGCGCACACGCACGCGCGGCGTTGGCGGCCTGGACTGTTGCTCCAGCCGCGCCTGCTCGATCATCTCGTGGCGCTCATCGTCATAGGCCGTGCTGAATTTTTCCCACCAATCGGGCAAAACCTTGTCGATCTCACCGGTCTGACCGCGCAATCGCAAGAAATCAAAGCCGGCGCGAAAACGCGGTTGTTCTAACAGGGAGTAAGGTGCGCTGCCCACGCGCTTTTCAAAGCGTGGCTGCATGGTCCAGATCTCGCGCATGTCGATGCCCAGCTTGCCGCGCCCCGAGACATCACCGATCTTGGCGTTGAAGGCGTCATCGATGGCGTCTTGCAGCGCTGGCATGACATGCTCGCCGCGCTGCATGCGCCTGGCCCAGCCTTCGCGCACATCGGGCCAGAGTACACAGGCCAGCAAAAAGCTGGGCGCCACGGGCTTGCCTTCGCCGACGCGACGGTCGGTGTCTTGCAAGGCCAGCTTGAGAAACGGCTCATGCGCAGTTTCAACCACCACATCCAGCAAGGGATAAATGCCTGTGCCCAAACCCAGTTTTTTAAGCTGCTCAATGCTGGCCAGCGCATGGCCGGTCTGCAAGAGTTTGAGCATCTCGTCAAACAGGCGCGACTGCGGCACGTCGGCCAGCAGGCCACGCATCTCGCGAAGCGGCGCGGAAGTTTTGTCTTCAAATTTAAAGCCCAAGGCGCTGAGCTTGGCGGCAAAACGCACGGCACGGATGATGCGCACCGGGTCTTCGCGGTAACGCATGGCCGGCTCGCCAATCATGCGCAGCACGCGTTTTTTAGCGTCGCGGATACCGTTGTGATAGTCCACCACGATCTGCGATTCCGGGTCGTAATACATGGCGTTGATGGTGAAGTCACGGCGCGCCGCATCATGCTCCATCGAGCCCCAAACATTGTCACGCAGCACGCGGCCCGATGAGTCCACAGCATGCTTCATACCGGCGAGCTCGCTCTTGCTGGTGCGTTCATTGCCGCCCACCTGCTCGGCCTGGCTGCTGTCGAGATGGGCACGAAAGGTCGACACCTCAATGACTTCGTGCTCGCGCCCGCGGCCATAGACCACGTGAACAATGCGAAAACGCCGGCCGATGATGAAAGCACGGCGAAACAGCGCTTTCACCTGCTCGGGGGTGGCGTCAGTGGCCACATCAAAGTCTTTGGGTCGCAGGCCGACCAGCAGGTCACGCACTGCGCCGCCCACGATGAAAGCCTCGTAACCGGCGTCCTTGAGAGTGCGCACAACGTCCATGGCGCGGTCGTCGACCAAGGCCGTGTCAATGCCGTGCGATTCTGGACCGACCTCGACCCGTTGGCCGTAAGGTGATTTTTTGCTGCTGCGGGCTTTGGAGGCGGCCGTGCTGCCGGTCATGCCGAACAGCTTGTCGATGAATTTTTTGATCATGAAAAACTAAGTGAACAACTCAAGTATGCGCCATTGACGCTCTTTAGCGATGGCACGCAGGGCTGCGTCAGGGTTGGTGGCGACCGGATGGGTGACCTTTTCGAGCAAAGGCAGGTCGTTGATCGAATCAGAGTAAAAAACCGTCTCCACGCTGTGCCAGTCCAGCTGGCGGGCGGCCAGCCAGGCCTGAACGCGGGCGACTTTGCCCTCACGAAAAGAGGGCGTGCCGGCGATCTCACCCGTGAACTCGCCTTGCGCATCACGGGCCAACTCGATAGCGATCAGCTCTTTAACGCCAAAGGCAGTGGCAATCGGGCGGGTGACAAATTCGTTGGTGGCGGTGACGATCACCACCTCATCACCGGCCGCCTGATGGGCTTGCACCAGCGCCAGCGCCTTTGGCTGGATCGCGGTGCCGATGATGGTCTGCATGTAGCGGGCATGTGCCTGGGCGGATTTTTCAGCGCCCTGGGTGCGCATGGCACGGGTGGCAAAGCGCACATAGTCGTGAATATCCAGCGTGCCGGCCTTGTAGTCCTCGTAATACTGGGCGTTACGTCGTTTGAAATCTTCACCATCGCACCAGCCCAGCGCCAAAGTGAATTCGCCCCACTGGTAGTCGGAGTCCATCGGGATCAAGGTGTAGTCCAGATCGAATAAAGCCACTTTTTTCATGGGTTGTCCAGCATGGATTTAATCAGCGGCACCGTGATGGCGCGCTGGGTTTGCAGCGAATAGCCGTCGAGCTGATCGAGCAGCTGCATCAGGTTACCCAGATCGCGCGAAAAACGACTGAGGATGAAATCCATGGCCTCGTCACTGAGAAAAATACCGCGGGTGTCCGCTTCCTGGCGCAGCACGGCCCTGCGTTCGTTGTCGCTCAAGGCATGCAGCGCGTAAACATGGCCCCAACCGAGCCGGGTGCGCAGATCCTCTCGCAAGGACAGGTCGGCAGGCGGCGTCAAGCCGGCGGCCAACACACAACGCGGCTGGCCGTCGGCAGCGCTCAGAGCGTTGACAAACCAGTTAAAAGCCGCTTGCTGCTGCACAGCGGTGTAGAGATGGCAATCGTCCAGCAGCACGGCCACCCAGCGCTCGTTAAAGGGTGGCGGCTCTAAAACAGAAGCGTCCAGCCAGCCAATGCTGGCGCCTTGCGCGCACAACTCTTCGCCAAAAGCCTTGAGCAAATGGGTTTTGCCGCTGCCGGGCTCACCCCAGAGGTAAGTGGGCACAGGCGAGCGCAAACTGTTGCCGGCCCACAGTTGCAAATGCTTGAGAGCGGCCTCGTTGGGACCGGCGAAGAAGTTGGCAAACAGAGGGGCAGATGCCAGACCGATATCCAACGCGATCTGCTTCATGCCGGTCGAGCGGCACTGGCGCGTTGGGTCAAGAAAATTAGCTGCATAAGGTCCGGGCAGGGTGACCCTTTAGAATCATGACTCGGATTCTATCGGGCTTGACCCGGCCCACCTGTCAAGCCCGCCGAGCTGCGGACCTCAACCCATTTCATCAGCATGAGCCAATCCCCCCTTTCCTACAAAGACGCCGGCGTAGACATTGACGCAGGCGATGCCCTGGTCGAGCGTATCAAGCCGCTGGCCAAAAAAACCATGCGCGAAGGCGTGCTGGCAGGAATCGGCGGCTTTGGCGCCTTGTTTGAAGTACCCAAGCGCTACAAAGAACCGGTGCTGGTCAGCGGCACCGACGGCGTAGGCACCAAGCTGCGCCTGGCTTTTGAGTGGCAGATGCATGACACCGTGGGCATTGACCTGGTGGCCATGAGCGTCAACGACGTGCTGGTGCAAGGCGCCGAGCCTCTGTTTTTTCTGGACTATTTCGCTTGCGGCAAACTGGACGTGGACACGGCTGCAGCCGTCGTGGGCGGCATTGCCAGAGGCTGTGAGCTCTCGGGCTGCGCGCTGATTGGCGGCGAAACGGCAGAAATGCCCGGCATGTACCCGCCAGGTGAATACGACCTGGCCGGCTTTGCCGTCGGCGCGGTAGAAAAATCCAAAATCCTGACAGGCCGGAACATCGCTGTTGGCGACGTGGTGCTAGGTTTGGCTTCCAGCGGCGTGCATTCCAACGGTTTTAGCCTGGTACGCAAATGCATAGAGCGCGCCGGCAACGCCCTGCCCGCCAGCCTGGACGGCAAGCCGTTCAAGCAGGCTGTGATGGAGCCGACCCGCCTGTACGTGAAAAACGTGCTGGCTGCGCTGGCAGCTCACCCCCCTTCGACAGGCTCAGGACAGGCTCCTTCGACAGGCTCAGGACAGGGCATTAAAGCGCTGGCGCACATCACCGGCGGCGGTCTGCTGGAAAACATTCCCCGCGTCTTGCCAGAGGGTATGGCGGCACACCTGGTCAAAGGCAGCTGGCCGCAAACGGAGCTGTTTGCCTGGCTGCAAACAACGGCTGCCATCTCGGACTTTGAGATGAATCGCACCTTCAACAACGGCATTGGCATGGTGGTGGTGGTGGACGCTGCCAACGCTGCGGCCACAGCACACATGCTGCGCCAGGCGGGCGAGAAGGTGTTTGAGATCGGCGTGATCGCCGCGCGTGGCGAAGGCGCTGCCGTCGTCGTCAGCTGAGGCTGGTCGGCCTAACTGGCTGCGCGGCGCAAATCAGCCAGCCTGTCGGCCACGGCGGCATGGTCTTGCGCATCTTCCGCGCGAGCCAGGTAAATTTCTAAATCCGCTTGTGCACGTTGGGCCTGACCCTGCTCCGCCAAAGCCAGACCGCGGTCACGGTACTCCGGCCAGGAACGCGGGTACAAGACCAGCAAACGGTTCAGTACGGCGATCAGCCTGGCCCAGTCTTCTTGTAAGCGGTAAATATGCTTGAGGTTGCGCAACATCCGGCCCATGATGTCGCGCGGCGCCGCGGGCTGTAAGTACAGGCCGAGCGGGGGCTCCATGTTATCGGGTCGGGCGTCACGCTGGTGCAGGGGCTGCAGCCGCTCGGCCAACTCTTCGCGGCTGAGCGACTGGCCGGTGAACGGGTCCATGACCACCTGACCCTTGGGCAAATTGACCTTGACCATAAAGTGGCCGGGAAAAGACAAACCCCGGGCATGCAGGTCCATACCCTGCGCCAGCTCCAACCACAACACGGCCAGGGTGATCGGTATGCCGCGCCGGGTTTTGAGCAGCACGTGCACAAAGCTGTTGTCCGGGTCGTAGTAATCGTTGACGTTGCCGCCGAAGTTCAGGTCTTGAAAGAAAAACTGATTGAGCGCGCGCAGACGCTGCATGGCCGGCGCATCCGGCGGCACGCGTCGCTTCAGACGGGCCAGCAACTGGTCTACATCGCCGAGAACCTGCTGGACATCGAGTTCGGGGTATTCGTCCTGCGCCAGGCTGGCGGCGGCTTCCAACAGCGGGAAATGCTCGTCGCTTTGCACCAGACTTGAAAAGTACTGCAGTGGCGAAGGAATATCAAAATTAAGACGCATGCAGCTACTTTGTCACAAGTACCAAAGACTTGCAGCCAAGCCTGTTTAGCGCCCGAGCAGACTGCGCACACGCAGCCCGGTAGCGCGCAAAGTCGTGAAATAAAGCAGCGCTGAGACCAGCAAGACCAACAGCAGCAAGCCGATACGCTGACCGTACAAGCTGCGCATACCGGTCCAGCTCAAGGCCTGGGCTGCCCACAGCAAAAAGACGGCGAGCAAAGCGCTGGCCAAGGCCACCTGCAGCCCGAAGCGTCCCCAACCAGGTAAAGGCCGGTAACTGCCGCGCCGGATCAAGCCCACCAGCAACCAGGCAGCGTTGATCAAGGCACCAATGCCAATGGCAAGCGCCAGGCCGGCATGCTGCAAATAAGGTACCAAGACCAGGTTCATCAACTGCGTCAAGACCAGCACAACGATGGCAATGCGCACCGGCGTGCGGATATCCTGGTTGGCATAAAAACCCGGCGCCAGCACCTTGATAGCGACCAGACCGAGCAGCCCCAAGCCGTAACCCATGAGCGCACGCGTTGTCTGCAGTACGTCGCCGTCAGTGAAAGCGCCGTAGTGGTAGAGCGTTGCGACCAGCGGCTGCGCAAAGGTCAGCAGCGCCACCGCGCTAGGCACCGCCAGCAAGACCACCAGTCGCAGGCCCCAGTCCAGCATGGCTGAGTATCTGTCAGTGTCATTGGCTGCCCTGGAAGCGGCCAGTTGCGGCATCAGCACCACACCCAAAGCCACACCCAGCAAAGCCGTCGGGAACTCCATCAGCCTGTCGGCATAGGTCAGCCAACTCACACTGCCGGCCTGCAGGTGCGAAGCAATCTGGGTATTGATCAGCAGCGATATCTGCGCCACGCTCACACCCAGCAAAGCCGGCAGCATGAGCCGCAAGATGCTGCGCGTACCTGCATCACCCCAAGCGGCGCGCAAGCCGCCCAGGCCCAGGCTGAACTGGGGCAACATGCCAAGGCGCAGCAGTGCCGGTATCTGCACCGCCAGTTGCAGCAAGCCGCCCAGCATCACACCCGCGCCCAGCGCGTAGATCGGCTCAATGCCCAAGGTCTTGAGCCAAGGCGCGCCCAGCCAGGCGGCGGCAATCATGCACACATTGAGCAGCACCGGCGTAGCGGCCGGCACGGCAAAGCGCTTGAAGGTATTGAGAACACCTGCAGACAGCGCTACCAGGGACATGAAGCCGATGTAGGGGAACATCCAGCGCGTCATGAACACAGCCGCCTCAAAGCTACGCGGACTTTGCTGCAAACCGCTGGCCATGAGCCAGACCAGCACCGGCGCCCCGGCCACTCCCAGAACGCAAGTCAAAAGCAAGGCCCAGACCAACAAACTGGCCACCCGGTCCACCAAAAGGCGCGTGGCCTCTTCACCCTCACGCTCCTTGGTGGCAGCCAGCACAGGCACAAAAGCCTGACTGAAAGCGCCTTCAGCAAACAGCCTTCTGAAAAGATTCGGAATGCGAAAAGCCACATTGAAAGCATCCGTCATGGCACTGGCGCCAAAGGTCGAGGCGATCAAAAGCTCCCGCGCCAGACCCGTGATGCGCGACAAGAGCGTGAACAGGGAAACGGTGGAGGCAGCTTTAATGAGTGACACAAGTGGAGTTTAAGGGGCCGGGCGAACACCTCAAATACCCCCTTCGACAAGCTCCCTTCGACAAGCTCAGGGCGAACGGAGCGGGCGGGGGGCAGCAAAGTACACGCATTGACTGAGCGTGGGGGCTGGCAATCTTCCGCCGGGCCGCCCCAAGGGGATTTACGCCCCCCGGGGGGCAGCGCAGCCACACGCAGTGGGCAAGCGTGGGGGCTGGCAATCTTCCGCCGGGCCGCCCCAAGGGGATTTGCGCCCCCTCGGGGGGCAGCGCAGCCACACGCAGTGGGCAAGCGTGGGGGCTGGCATATAATCGTGGGCTTTGCTGCATCATCCACAGACTCCTTCCCAGGATTAGAGGAATTTATATATGGCTACTGCCAAACCCAAGAAAAAGAACCCCCGACTTGCATCCGGGCGCAAACGCGTTCGCCAGGACGTCAAGCTCAATGCTGCGAACACATCGCTGCGCTCCAAATACCGCACGGCCGTCAAGAACGTTGAAAAAGCCGTTCTGAGCGGCGACAAAACCAAAGCTGCAGAGCTCTTTGCCAAAGCACAGAGCATTGTGGACACGGTTGCCGACAAAGGCATCTTCCATAAAAACAAGGCGGCTCGCGACAAGAGCCGCCTGTCCGCCAAGGTCAAAGCCCTGGCCCTCCAAGCCGCCTAACTCGTTAGGCAAATCGCCCGGCTGTCACTTCGTGTGACATCCGCCGTTTTGTAGGGTGCGCTGCAGCAAAGTGAAAAAACCGCCTTCGGGCGGTTTTTTCATGTCCTCTCGCCAAACTGCTGGCCATCAGGTTTTAGGGGCGCTTTTGGGCACCTCGTGCAGCAAACAAGCCTCGGCTACTTGCAGGCGGTTGTCTTTGGCAAAGTTCAGTGCGAAGTCCCAGGCCATGGGTTCTGCTTCGCGCAACTCACTGTTGACCACCACGCACTTGACGTCGCCAATCAAGGTGGGAACGCACCAGGGTGAGTAGGTCAGATGGCTGCCGGGCTGGGGTCCGCCGGGGCGGAACTGGCTCATCACGCCGCACAGGCGATCGGCCCAGTCGCTGGGGCGAAAGGTCTTGCCTTCAAGGGTCAAGCCCTGAATGAAAATTTCTTTGGCGCTGCTGGAGACCATCGGTAGAGGCTGCTTGAAGGACCGTTTGACGATGCGCTGCAACCGGGTTGGCCGGCACTTGCTGCGCTGCACAACGAGTATATCTTATATAAGACTTAAGCCCTTGACAGCCCGGACCCGGACGTGTGGACCTAAAATCAAAAAATTGAGCCTCAAGTGAAAGCCCGCCCGACCATGAACGCAGCCCTACCCATCCCCGTTGAAGCCGCATCCCCGCACGTCATGAACACCTACGGCCGACTGCCGCTGGCGCTCTCGCATGGACAGGGCTGCCGCGTGTGGGACGTCAACGGCAAGGCTTATCTGGACGCGCTGGGCGGTATTGCC
>JAIPDA010000057.1 GCA_021737905.1 Rhodoferax sp. | reverse complement strand
TTTACCCAGGCAGCCCAAGACATGCAAGATGCCGGTTGGTGGGATGGTCCCGAGCAAAGCAACCAGACGATACGAAAGGGAATTTTCAAAGAGATGCTGCGCCAACCGCGCTGAGGGGCTTGCAGGCAGGGCGTTTGAAGACGCTGCCGGCAAATCCATCTGGGCAGGTCAGTCCCGACGCACGTGTTCCATGGGGTCGATCATCTCGCCGCGCAGCAAAGCCAAAGGCGCCTTGTAGTAAAGCATGATGTCGTGAAAGGGGTCGGTGATAATTTTCAAGGCCCAGACCAAGCCGGTCATCAAGTCCTTTTGAACCCACAATTGAAGCACCCGAAACAGCAGACCAGCCACACCCAGCGCCAGCCAGGACAGTCCGACGTCGTTGAGAAACTCCATCAAGCCGTTAGCGGGAACAATCAAACCGAAGAGTGAGGGCTCAAGCCAGAGCACCACGGGCATCAGCGCCCAGATGGCCAGAAGCACAATTTTGCGGCGAATGTTGTAGCCGATCTTGATTTCCTCTTTGTGCTCGTCAGTGGCCTGGTTCACATGGTCATAGCCGCGGGGCTCGAAAAAGAAGTGACCCGCCTGGCGACTCGTCATAGAAACTGTCCATGCCAGCAGCGCAGCCCAGGCCGGGTTAACGAACAGCAGCGCATACGAAGTCACAAAACTCAAGGCGCTGACCAGGTGCAGGCTCTGGTTGATGCGGCTGTGGTGGTAATAACGGTGGTCATCCCAGCGCTGGGTTTTCAATTCATCGAAAATTGCGGGCATATGAACCTCAAATAGTTTTCAGGATGCAACAGGCAATGCACTGAGACTGGCATTGAGTCTTCAATTTAGTCTGCCAGCGTGACATTTTCATGACGTGGTGGTTTCAATTTAAACACCGGCTTGTCACAAAATCGTTATGTATCGCCGGCAAGATTCGGGCATGGAATTTGAATACCCACAAAACCTGCTTGTAGACAATTTCCCGGCGAACAACCGGTCATTGCGCATTGCGGTCGTATCAGAAACTTACCCGCCGGAAGTCAACGGCGTTGCCGTGACCTTGTCCAAGGTGGTGGAGGGTTTGCGCAACGCAAACCACGCGTTGCAGCTGGTCAGATTGCGACAAAACGGCACAGATGCCGCTGCCCAGGATGACATGTATGCAGGCTATCAAGAAGTCTTGATGCGTGGCTTTCCTATACCCAACTATCCTGACTTGCGCATGGGGATTCCTTCGAAAAGTAGCTTGATACGTCTGTGGCAACTCAAGCGACCGGACGTTGTACACATCGCTACCGAGGGGCCCTTGGGCTGGTCTGCTTTGCGCGCTGCCATGTACTTGAAGCTGCCGGTGTCAACCGATTACCGGACTAACTTTCAAAGCTACAGCACGCACTACGGCGTCGGCTTTTTATACAAGCCCATCATGGCTTATCTCAAAAAATTCCACAACCATGCAGGCTGCACCATGGTGCCGACAGAAGCCTTGCGCGCGTCTTTGGCCGCGGTTGGTTTTCAAAGGCTCAAAGTGGTGAGCCGCGGCGTCGATACGGTCGCTTACGACCCGGCACACCGCAGTGATGCCCTGCGCCAGCAATGGGGGCTGGCCCCGCAAGATTTGGCCGTGCTGTGTGTGGGGCGCCTTGCCAAAGAAAAAAATCTGGACTTGTTGCTGCGCGCATTCGAAGCGATACAGGCACGTCAGCCAAGCGCACGCCTGGTGCTGGTGGGTCACGGCCCGATGCTGCAAGAGCTGCAACTCAAGTGCCCCCGGGCGATTTTCACCGGGCAATTGCGCGGTCACACCCTGGCCGAGCACTATGCCTCAGCCGACCTGTTTCTGATGCCCAGTCTCACCGAGACATTTGGCAATGTCACCACCGAAGCCATGGCCAGCGGCCTGCCGGTAGTGGCTTTTCATTACGCTGCGGCGGCTGAAATGATCGTCAGCGGTGTCAATGGTCGCCTGGCGGCAATGCGCGATGCTGAAGATTTTGTTTTTGCCGCGAGCGAAGTCGCAGCGCAGCCGGTGCAGCTCAAAAGCATGGCTGCCGCTGCGCGTCAGACAGCGCTAGGGCTGGATTGGGCTTGCATTGTTGAAAAATTCGAAAACGAACTGCAAGAAGTGATCGATGCAAGCCGTCTCATCACGCACAGCGGAACCCCGCCGCGCAGCACGCCGCTTAACGCCTCGCGCGTCTAATCATCAGGCCCAGCGCGACTGCGGTACACAGGCCAAACAGGGTCATCAGGCTGACGATTGAAATATCGGCCGCCACCAGCCCCGCGTAAATCCCCAGCATGCATAAAACGCTCAGGTTTTCATTAAAACCCTGAACGGCAATCGACCGGCCGGCAGTTAACAGTACGAAGCCCCGGTGCTGCAGCAGCGCATTGAGTGGTACCACCAAAATACCGCCCACTGCACCCATGACCAACAGCACGACCAGTGCGGTGCTGAGCTGCGTTACATGGGCGCTGCCCACAATGAGCAAGCCCATCAGCACGCCCGCCGGTAAAACCCGCTTGGCGTTTCGCAGCGCAATCCAGCGTCCGGCTATGCCTGCGCCCGCCACCACGCCAACTGCCACAGCCGCCTGCAAGTAGGCCGCATGCTCCAGCGGTAAACCCAGTATGTCAGCCGACCACTTCAACACTACAAATTGCAGCGTCGCACCCAGCCCCCAGAAAATCGTGGTCACGCCCAGGGACAAACCACCTTCTGCGTCCCGCCACAGCAGCCGGTTGGCACGCCAGAAATCTTTCATCAACTCCATGGGGTGCAGCGTGCTGGCCGGGTAGTTTGCTCCGCTGTGCGGTATGCCCATGTTCAGTACGCTGGCCAGTGCGTAGATCAGCAGCAGCGCCACCAGCGAAGGGTACAGCTCAGAGTGCAAAACCAGCGTATCTAGCAAAGGCAGGCTGCCCAAGCCGGCCATGACACTGGAATTGACCAAGACCCCGCCGAGCACGGCACCCAACAAGGCGGCGCAGACGATGGAGGTTTCCAGCCAGCCATTGGCTTTGACCAGATGGTCCGGACCGACGATTTCCGTGATCAGCCCGTACTTGGCCGGCGCATAAGCGGCCGCACCCAAACCGGCAATGGCAAAAGCCAGCAGCGGGTTCAAACCCAGCAACAAAGCGCATACGCCCACAATCTTGATGCCATTCATGCATGCCATCAGGCGCGCTTTAGGAAAGGCATCGGCCAGCGGTCCTACAAAAGGAGCCAGCACCACATAAGACACCGTGAAAACAAACTTCAACAGCGGTGCCCACCACACAGGCAGACCTTGCTCAGACAGCAGTGCAATCGTGACAATCAGCAAGCCGTTGTCAGCCAGTGCAGAAAAAAACTGAGCCGCAAGGATGAGATAAAAACCTGATGGCATCGCGCCGATTCTGCGGGGCGATTAAGTCAACTGGCGGTCATTGCAGTGACAAAGGCGTGACGAAAAAAACTGCTTGCCGGTCAGTGATTTACCAGCCGTTTTGCCGGGTCAACACAAAAGGCACATCAGGTGCATCGGGCAGGGCCTCGTTGCTGAGGTCTTTCCACAGGCCTTTGACCGTGCGACCGCAGCTGCCCTCGACGATCTGGCCGTCCCAGCTGGCCGTCAGGTTGATGCCGTTGGATGACTCGTCCAGCAGCAGCGTACCGGCTTCAATGTCGCCGGCCAGCTGAGCGCGGCTGGCGTGGCCCGCCACCCTGCCGCCCGGCGCGCTGCGCAAGTCGCGCTGCACCATGCCCGCCAGGCTGTCGCTGAACTCCGCGTGCTTTTCCAGCAGCACCAGAGCCTGCACCGGCAGGCCGCGTGGCGGCTTGTCAAATACCGCCAGCCACTGCCCATAGAGCTGCGGCGCCAGCAGCTTTTTGGCAGCGGGGCAGGGCACCGCTGGCACCGCAGCTGCGGCGGCCGCGGCCGGGCGATTAACTTCTTGCGCTTGGGCGCAGGCCAGCGTCAGCGCCAGAGCTGCGCCCAGAAACCAGCGCACGGAAGTATCACAAACTAGCGTTCTTTGCATACGCTGCAAGTTCATTGGCACCTCAAAAATTGGCTTTGGATTCTGCCAGCGCTTTGGCCGCTGCGCCATCGGCGGCGCGCTGAGCAAACTCGGCGCGCAGAGCACGAATTTTTTCATGCGGGTCTTCGCGCACGGTGGTCTTGTCCAAGCCCATCTCGCCGACAAAGCGGCTGACGGTGCCGGCAATCATGTCGCGGCCTTTCTTGCGGCGGCGCAGCCAGCTCACCGACAGCGTGCGCTGCGCGCGCGTGATGCCCACGTACATCAACCGGCGCTCTTCCTGCAAGCGCAGCGCAATGCTCTCGGCGTTGGTGCCCAGTTCATTTTCTTCGTCGAGCTTGAAGGGCAGCAGCCCCTCAACGCAGCTGACCAGCATCACATGCGGCCACTCCAGTCCCTTGGCGGCGTGCAGTGTGGACAGGGTCACCACGTTCTGCTCGCCCTCGCGCTCGCTGATGGTCGACAGCAGTGCAATGGTCTGTATCACCTCGAGCATGCTTTTACGCTCTTTTTCCATGGTGGTGCCGACCGCGTCTTCAATTTGTCCGCCACAACGCTGCGCCATCCAGTCGCAAAAATCCATCACGTTGCTCCAGCGCGCAGCGGCCACTTTCTCGCTGTCTTCGGCGTCGTACAAATGCTGTTCGTAATCAATGTCTTTGAGCCAGTCGGTCAGGAACACACGTGCATCTTCAGCGCCCACTGTGTGTTTGGCGCGGTATTCCAGTTCATTGAGGTAGCGGCCAAACTCTTGCAGGGAACCTACTGCCTTGGCCGGTAACGCCGTGCCTAGCGAATGACTGAACAGTGACTCGAACAGGCTGAGCTTGTACAAACTCGCAAAGTTGCCCAGCGCTTGCAAAGTGGTGTGACCGATGCCGCGCTTGGGCGTGGTGACAGCGCGCATGAAAGCCGGGTCGTCGTCGTTGTTGCTGAGCAGACGCAGCCAACAGCACAAGTCTTTGATCTCAGCGCGGTCAAAAAAGCTTTGCCCGCCCGAGACCTTGTACGGAATCTGCGCACGCCGGAAAGCCTTTTCAAACACCTTGGCCTGGTGGTTGGCGCGGTACAGCACGCTGAAGTCTTTCCATTCTTTGTGCTGGCTGCCCACGGCCTGCAACTCGCCGCCGGCACGCAGGCTCTGGATGCGCGCGACCACGCGCTCGGCCTCGTGCTCTTCGCCGTCGCAATCGACCACGCGCACCGGCTCGCCCTCGCCCAGTTCGCTGAACAACGTCTTCGGGTAGAGCTTGGGGTTGGGTCCGATCACATTGTTGGCCGCGCGCAAAATGGCGCTGGTCGAGCGGTAATTTTGTTCGAGCTTGACGACCTTGAGCGTCGGGTAATCGACCGGCAGGCGCTTGAGGTTGTCCAGCGTGGCGCCGCGCCAGCCGTAGATAGACTGGTCGTCATCACCCACCGCCGTGAAGCCCCCGCGCGCGCCCACCAGCAACTTGAGCAGCTCGTACTGCGTGGCATTGGTGTCCTGGTACTCGTCCACCAGCACATGGCCCAGGGCGGCCTGCCATTTGTCGCGTACCGCGGCGTGCTCTTGCAGCAGCTTGAGCGGCAGGCCGATCAGGTCGTCAAAGTCCACGCTTTGGTAGGCCGTCAGCCGCTCTTCGTAGCGCGCCATGATGCGCGCCAGCGTGCGGTCCTCATCGTTCTCGGCCTGTGCTTCGGCCTGAGCGGCGTTCAGCCCGCTGTTTTTCCAGGCGCTGATGCGCCACTGCCATTGGCGCGCGGTCGCAGCGTCTGTGCTGCCGCCCGCGTCTTTGATGATGCTGGTGACGTCGTCGCTGTCCAAAATGCTGAACTGCGGCTTCAGGCCCAGCTCGCCGCCGTCTTGGCGCAGCATGCGCACGCCCAGGGCATGAAAGGTGCAGATCAGCACGCCGCGTGCGCTTTTACCGATCAGGCTCTTGGCG
This sequence comes from Rhodoferax sp., assembly GCA_021737905.1. Lineage (GTDB taxonomy): Bacteria > Pseudomonadota > Gammaproteobacteria > Burkholderiales > Burkholderiaceae_C > Polaromonas. The sequence continues at coordinate 5,733 of JAIPDA010000057.1, read as the reverse complement.
CGCTCGCGCATTTCGGCCGCAGCCTTGTTGGTGAAGGTGATGGCGGCAATCTGCTCGGGTTTGAGACCCGCCTGGATCAGCCGGCCGATCTTGTGCGTGATCACGCGCGTCTTGCCCGAGCCGGCACCGGCCAATACCAGGCAAGGGCCCTGCATGTAATTGACGGCCGCCTGCTGGGCCGGGTTCAGGCCAGCCAGGGCGGCTGAAGGCGGGGGAGACGACATGGACGAAAAAAAGAGGGGGTGTTAAACAACGTGCGGCCGCAGGCGGGGCCTGAAAAAGCGACCCTCATTCACGGTCGCATGGCGGTCATCATAGCCAGTCGCCGGGGCACTGTGCCAAGCGGGTCACAATACACCTTGTGCTGAGTATTCTTATAGTTACCTTTCCGTTTTTTGTGCTGGTCTTGTGCGGCTATATCGCCGCGCGCCGGGCCATGCTGCCGCAGGCGGCGATACCCGGGCTCAACAGCTTTGTGCTGTATTTCGCCTTACCCTGCATGTTGTACCGCTTTGGTGCCAGCACGCCGATAGCGCAGCTGCTCGATGTCAGCCTGATCGCGGTATACCTGTTGTGCGCGCTGATCATGGTGGGCTTCACCATTGCCGTGACACGCGGCCCGCGCACCGGCTGGAACGACGCATCTTTCGGGGCGCTGGTAGCGGCCTTTCCCAACACCGGTTTCATGGGTGTACCGCTGCTGGTGGCCCTGCTGGGCGCCAAAGCGGCCGGCCCGGCGATTGTCTCGATCACGGTCGACATGCTCATCACCTCCTCGCTGTGCATTGCACTGTCGCGGCTGGACGGCGCTGACGAGCATGGCGCTGCCCGGGCTTTTCGCCTGGCCCTCAAAGGCGTGGTGGTCAACCCCTTGCCCTGGGCCATTGCTTTGGGCGGCGTGTCCTCGGCCATTGGCTTTGAATTGCCTGGCCCGGTGGCTGTTACGGTTGGTTTGTTGGCAGACGCTGCCTCTCCCGTGGCGCTTTTTACCATCGGTGCCGTACTGGCTCGCTCGCAAATGAACACCACCACGCCCACGCAGCCGCTTGACTATGTGCCGGTGGTGCTCATCAAGCTGGTGGTGCATCCTGTGCTGGTGGGCCTGGTGGGCCTGTCCGCCATTCAGCTGGGCTTGCCCCTGGACCCCTTCGCCCTGACGGTGTTGGTGCTGCTGTCCGCCCTGCCCAGCGCCAGCAATGTGTCACTGCTGGCCGAACGCTTTGGCGCAGACAACGGGCGCATCGCCCGCATCATCTTGCTGTCGACTGTGTTGGCTTTCTTCAGCTTCGCTGGTGCAGTGGCCCTGGTCACGGGCGCTGCCTTTTTTTAAATCCCGGGGCTTGATTCCTGCCCCCGATCAGGTCGAGGGCAGGCTGTGCGCAGGAATGACGGTTTTCCTGCGTCATCCTCGCGAAAGCGGGGATCCATCCCCTTATTCGGGGGTAAAAAGACTGGCCTATGATTACGGGTTGCGGGTTGACAAAGCCCCAATACCCTCCCTGCACAAAATAAAAGGACATCATGGCTGACAAAAAATCAAAAATTATTTACACATTGACCGATGAGGCGCCTTACCTGGCCACCTGTTCGTTCCTGCCGATCCTGCGCACCTTTGCTGCACCAGCCGGCATTGATGTTGTTGAGAGCGACATTTCTCTGGCGGCCCGCATTTTGGGCGAGTTTTCCGATGTCCTGACACCCGAGCAAAAAATGCCCGACAACCTGTCTGAGCTCGGCCGGCTGACCCTGCTGCCGGACACCAACATCATCAAGCTGCCCAACATCAGCGCCACGGTGCACCAGATGACCGAAGCCATTCGCGAATTGCAAGCCCATGGCTACAAGCTGCCCAACCTGCCTGAAGACCCGAAAACCGACGCCGACAAGGCGGTGCTGGCGCGCTACTCCCGATGCCTGGGCAGTGCCGTCAACCCGGTGCTGCGCGAAGGCAACTCCGACCGCCGCGCTCCGCTGGCGGTTAAAAACTTTGCCCGCAAGCATCCGCACAGCATGGCTGAGTGGAGCATGGCCTCGCGCACCCATGTGGCACACATGAAAAAGGGCGACTTCTATCACGGTGAAAAGTCCATGACGCTGGACAAAGCCTGCGACGTGCGCATGGAGCTGGTCAATGCGGCCGGCAAAACCACGGTGCTCAAACCCAAGGTGTCGCTCAAAGCCGGCGAGATCATTGACAGCATGTTCATGAGCAAGAAAGCGCTGTGCGATTTCTATGAAGAGCAGATGGAAGACGCGCGCAAGACCGGCCTCATGCTGTCTTTGCACGTCAAGGCCACCATGATGAAAATCTCACACCCCATTGTGTTCGGTCACGCGGTTCGGGTTTACTACAAGGACGCTTTTGCCAAGCACGGCAAGCTGTTTGACAAGTTGGGCGTGAACGTCAACAACGGCCTGTCCAACCTTTACGAAAAGCTTGAAAGCCTGCCGACCACCCAGCGCGACGAGGTCATTCGCGATCTGCACGCCTGCCACGAGCACCGGCCCGAGCTGGCCATGGTCGACTCGGCCAAGGGCATCTCCAACCTGCACGCACCCAACGACGTGATTGTGGACGCCTCGATGGCCGCCATGATCCGCCTGGGCGGCAAGATGTGGGGCGCCGACGGCAAGCCCAAGGACACCAAGGCGATCAATCCTGAAAGTACCTTTGCGCGCATCTACCAGGAGGTCATTAACTTCTGCAAGACCAACGGTAACTTTGACCCCGTCACCATGGGCACCGTGCCCAATGTCGGCCTGATGGCCCAGCAAGCCGAAGAGTACGGCTCGCACGACAAAACCTTTGAAGTGGCCGAGGCCTGCGAAGCGCGCATTGTGGACATCGCCACCGGCCAGGTGCTGCTGACGCAAAACGTCGAAGAAGGTGACATCTGGCGCATGTGCCAGGTCAAGGATGCACCGATTCGCGACTGGGTCAAACTGGCGGTTACCCGCGCGCGCAACTCCGGCATGCCCGCCGTGTTCTGGCTGGACCCGTACCGTCCGCACGAAAACGAGATCATCAAAAAGGTCGAGCTGTACCTCAAAGACCACGACACCAGCGGGCTGGATATTCAGATCATGTCGCAAGTGCGCGCCATGCGCTACACGCTGGAGCGCGTGGTGCGCGGCCAGGACACCATCTCGGTGACCGGCAATATCTTGCGTGACTACCTGACCGACCTGTTCCCCATCATGGAACTCGGCACCAGCTCCAAAATGCTGTCGGTTGTGCCTTTGATGGCCGGTGGCGGTCTGTATGAAACCGGCGCAGGCGGCTCTGCCCCCAAGCACGTGCAACAACTGACCGAAGAAAACCACCTGCGCTGGGATTCGCTGGGTGAGTTTCTGGCGATTGCCGCCAGCCTGGAAGACCTGGGCATCAAAACGGCGAACGACAAAGCCAAGTTGTTGGCCAAGACCCTGGACGTTGCCACCGGCAAATTGCTGGACAACAGCAAGAACCCCTCACCCAAAACCGGCCAGCTCGACAACCGCGGCAGCCAGTTTTACCTGACCCTGTACTGGGCCCAGGCCTTGGCTGCGCAGACCCAAGACAAAGCGCTGCAAGCACTGTTTGCGCCACTGGCCAAGAGCCTGACCGACAACGAGCAAAAGATTGTTGGTGAGTTGGCTGCGGTTCAGGGCAAGCCGGTGGACATCGGTGGTTACTTCAAGCCTGACACGGCCAAAATGACGGCCGTCATGCGGCCCAGCGCCACCTTCAACGCGGCGCTGGAAACCGTCAAAGCCTGAAGACGGCGGGCCTCTCAGATCGCCAGGGGGTCGACGTCGATCGCCCAGCGCATCAGCGGCTTGAACTCAGCCTGCTGGCGCGTGGCATCCATCACAGGTTGCCACGCCGCCAAAAAGCGTTGCAGCGCTGTGCGTGACGCGCTTTCCACCAGCATCTGCGCACGCTCCACATTGGCCACCCGCTGAATCGTCATGGGCACGGCCGGGTAGGGCGTGACCAGCTCATGGCCAGGCAAGGCCTGCGCTTGCGCTGCTGCAGCGGCTGCATTCAAAAACCCCTGCGCTACAGCCTGCGAGCGGGCTTCGGCCCGCACCAGCGCGCTAAAGCCAAAGGGCGACATGCCCGCGGCCTCGCGCTCGGCGAGTTCCTGCGCGGCAAAAGCCGGATAGTCGTGCTTTTTGAGCGCATCAAACAGCGGGTGCTGCGGGTGAAAGGTCTGCACCCACATTTCGCTGTGCGCGCCCTGCGCCGCATTGCGCCCGGCCCGGCCGCTGGCCTGCATCAAGAGGCCGAACAGGCGCTCGGGCGCCCGGAAGTCGCTGGAAAACAGCGCGCCGTCGGGGTTGACCGCCGCCACCAGGGTGATGTGCCGGAAGTCATGGCCCTTGGCAATCATTTGCGTGCCCACCAGCACATCGACCTCGCCGGCATGCACGCTGGCCAGTTGCGACTCGAGCGTGCCCTTGAGCCGCGTGGTGTCAGCGTCAATGCGCGCAATCACCAGCGGGCTGCCATCCGGCCTTGTAATGCCCTGCAGCAACTCGGCCAAGTGTTCTTCGAGCCGCTCGGTGCCGCGGCCCACCGGGGCGATGTCCACATTGCCGCAAGACGGGCAGGCGCGCGGCACGCGCTCGGTGAAGCCGCAGTGATGGCAGCGCAGCGTGCGGTCTATTTTGTGAAACACCCGGTACGCGCTGCAATGCGGGCATTCGCTTTTCCAGCCGCAGTCGTGGCAGGCCAGCACGGGTGCGTAGCCGCGCCGGTTTAAAAAGATCAGTGACTGTTCGCCGCGCGCAATGCGCTCGGCAATGGCGGCCAACAGCGGCGGCGCCAGCGTGCAGTGCTTGGGCTGGTGGTTCATGTCCACCAGGCGCACCTTGGGCAGCTCGCCCTGGATGCTGCCCGCGTCGCTTTGCATGCCGATGCGTTCATGCATGGTCAGGCGCTGGTAGCGGCCGGCCAGCGTGGCCTGCCAGCTTTCCAGCGAAGGCGTGGCCGAGCCGAGAATCACGTTGCAGGCCGGCGTTGCGCCCTGGGCTGGCAAAGGTTCAGTGGCTTGAGGCGATCCGGCGGCTTCAGCCTGGCGCTGGCCTTCCAGCCGCGCGCGGTACACCGCCAGGTCACGCGCAGAGTAGCGCGCGCCTTCTTGCTGCTTGTAACTGGGGTCATGCTCTTCATCGACCACGATCAGCCGTAAATGCGGCATGGACGCCAGCACCGCCATGCGCGTGCCCAGCACCAGCCGGGCCACGCCGGCATGCGCGGCCAGCCAGCTTTTGAGGCGCTGCGCCGGCGTCAGGCCGCTGTGCAGCGCCACCACGCGCTCGCGCCCCAAGTGCGCAAAACGCGCTTCAAAACGCGCCTGCAATTGCGGCGTCAGGTTGATCTCGGGCACCATCACCAGCACCTGGGCCTCGGGGTCTTCGGCCAGCACACGGGCGGCGGCGCGCAAATACACCTCGGTCTTGCCGCTGCCGGTGCTGCCAAACAGCAGGGCCGGGCGCGGGTCTGCCGCCAGCTGGTCCAGCGCAGCGCTTTGTTCGGGGCTGAGCGCCAGGCCTGCATGCGGCGTTTCGGCGCTGGAGGTGTCGGTTTGCGGGCGCTTGAGCCGGCGCGCCAGTTGCACCGCCGTCAACTCGCGCAGCTGTGGCGGCAGCGCGGCCAGTGCAACTTCGCCCAGCGATCGCTGGTAGTAGCCCGCCGTGAAAGCCACCAGACTGCGCCAGGAGGCATTGAGCGGCGGTACAGCCTCA